>CBETWC010000053.1:0-8283 GCA_965539925.1 uncultured bacterium | reverse complement strand
CCCTCACGGATCCATCAGACCCTCTCACGACCGGTATTGAGGTCGAGGCGCAACCGGCGGGTAAGAAGATCGGCAGGCTCTCGCTGCTGTCCGGTGGTGAACGCTCGCTCGCTGCCCTTGCGTTCCTATTCGCTGTGTTCCGGTCGCGGCCGAGCCCGTTCTATGTACTTGACGAGGTTGAAGCAGCCCTCGACGACGCGAACCTGCATCGATTCCTCAGGTTGGTCGACACGCTGCGCAAGAGCGTCCAGCTCGTTGTCATCACCCATCAACAGCAGACGATGGAAGCCGCCGACGTTCTCTATGGCGTCACCATGGAACCAGGTGAGTCCTCGATGGTTCTGTCCAAGAGGATGACGGAGAGAAGGGGATCGGACGTCAGGCGCCAAGCGTCAGACGCCGGGGCGGATGCGAGTGACAACCGCCGAAGCGTTTCGGACCGCCGCCGTGGCTAATCAGCTGATAGCTGACGGCTCCCCTCCACCTGACGCCTGTATTCTCTTCCTCCATGGACTCCTCGACTCTCATCGTCATCGTTGCCATCGCGGTTATTGCTGTGATCGTCATCGGCATCGTTCTGATACGGAGGGGCGCCCCCGAGCCGAAGGCCGAAGGCCGAAGGCCGAAAGCCGATCGCGGTCTTCGTCAGCGATTGGCCAAGACACGGTCGGCCCTGTCCTCTTCGCTCGCGGATGTCTTCGCCAGTGACCATCTCTCTGAGGACCTGTGGGAAGAGCTTGAGGATGCCCTCATCGCCGCTGACGTCGGACCAGCCGCGGCCGCAGATGTCGTCGGGCGTGTACGAGCGGATCGGCCTGAGAATGGCACAGAGGCGCGGACAGCCCTCGTCGAGGAATTGGAATCGATGCTCGCCAACCGGGATCGCGATCTCCGTCTCACGGGATCGCCAGCTGTCGTCGTCGTCGTCGGCGTCAACGGCACAGGGAAGACGACATCGATCGCGAAGATCGCCAACGAACTCATCGAGCAGGACAAGACGGTCGTACTCGGTGCCGCAGATACGTTCCGCGCAGCTGCGGATGCTCAACTGCGTGAATGGGGTGATCGTGTGGGTGTCCCTGTGGTTTCGGGGGCAGAGGGAGCAGATCCGGCGTCCGTCGCCCACGATGCGCTCACGACAGCGCGGACAGAAGGCGCTGACGTGGTGATTGTTGACACCGCAGGTCGACTGCACAGCCAGAAGAACCTCATGGATGAGTTGGGCAAGGTGGTGCGGGTGCTTGAGAGGGAAGCTCTCGGGATCGGTGAGGTGCTGCTTGTCCTGGACGGGACAACAGGGCAGAACGGCATTGCTCAGGCGAGAGCCTTCACCGAAGCGGTTGGTGTGACCGGGATAGTCCTCACCAAGCTCGATGGGACGTCGCGAGGTGGGATCGCGATTGCCGTCGAGAGAGAGCTCGATATCCCCGTGAAGTTCATCGGTACTGGCGAAGGCATGCACGATCTCATACCCTTTGTACCCGAAGACTTCGTGGAGGCACTGCTCGCACCATGACGAGAGACACATCATCCCTTCTTGAACAGGCCGAACGCATCGCTGCAAAGGCGCATGCTCCGTACTCCAACTTCCGTGTGGGGGCTGTCGTGGTACTTGCTGACGGTTCCACGTATGAAGGCTGCAATGTCGAGAATGCCGCGTATGGGGCTTCGGTGTGCGCCGAGGTGAATGCGATCACGACGGCTGTGGCGAGTGGCGCAACCCACATCGACACCGTCGCTGTTGTGTGCCTTGACGGCGCGCCGTGCGTCCCGTGTGGCAACTGCCGCCAGGTCATGCGTGAATTCGGCGTGCGAACAGTCATCATGCGCGACGAGACCGGCTCACCCATCGAGAGTTCACTCGATGACCTGCTGCCGAGATCATTCGGCCCGGAGGCGTTGGAAGAGACACAAGACAATAGACAAAAGACATAAGACGAGGGTCCGGTGTATCGCACCGGACCCTTCGATCGTCTTTTGTCTTTGGTCTTTGGTCTATCTCGCCTTCAACGCCTCTATGAGCTGTGGCACAACCTTGTGGACGTCGCCGACGATTCCCAGGTCGCACAGGGCGAAGATCGGTGCGTCGGCATCCTTGTTGATGGCGATGATCGTTGACGATCCCTTCATCCCGACCACGTGCTGCATGGCTCCCGAGATGGCACAGGCGATGTAGACGTTCGGTTTGACCGTCTTGCCTGTTTGCCCTACCTGGTATGAGTAGGGGACCCATCCAGCGTCGACCACTGCACGTGTACCTCCGACGGCACCATCGAGCAGGCCAGCCAGTTCGTTCACCATCCCGAAGCCATCAGCAGATCCCAGCCCGCGACCTCCAGAGACAACCACGGCGGCAGCCTCGAGGTCAGGGCCCTCGGACGCTTCCACATGGCGTTCCGTGATCGTTGCACTGGATCGACCAGCATCCGGCATTTCCACGACAGCGACCTCCGGGGCGCCGCCGCCCACGGGTTCGGCTGCAAAGGCCTTCGGACGTGTCACAACGAGAGCGGGCGAACCGTCGGTGACCGTGGTCGTGATGGCCTTCACACCGCCGAGGATCTCTGACATGACGGAGATTCCATCCGAGCCTTCAAGGTCGAGGGCGCCCGCTACGAGCGACTTGCCGAGTCGTGCAGCGAGACGTCCCGCAACATCGCGGTCAGTGTTCCCCTGACCGAACAGCACGACATCGCCACCTTCTGCTTCCAGCAGAGCGGCGAAGGCTGCTGCAGCGCCTGCCGATGGAAGAGCATCGACGGGGTCGAGATGGCGAACCTTCGTGGCTCCGTGGTCGCCCAGCGCTGCCCATGCGGCTTCAGATCCTGTTCCGATGTAGAACACGGAAACGTCTCCGAGCGTTCTGGCCTTGGCCAGCAGCTCGAGACTTCCTTCTGACGGCAGACCGTCAACTTCCTCTGCGAAAACCCATGCAGTCATCTCAGATCACCTTCGCTTGTTCGAGGAGTTCAACGATCTTGAGGTACGCCTCGCCCTCATCTTCAACGATGTCGCCTGCTTCCCTCGACGCGACGTCGCTCACGTTGGTGATGGTTTGGCCAACATGTGGTTCGACGCCCAGATCGGCGGCCGTGAGGGTGTCAATCGGCTTCGATTTTGCCTGCATGATCCCCTTGAATGTGGGGTAGCGCGGCTCGAAGACCCCCGCCGTTACGGCGAGCATCGCGGGGAACCCTGCGGTGACCACTTCGTAGCCGGTCGATGTCTGGCGTTCGATCGTGACCGAAGCGTCATCGACGTCGACCTTGCGTGCGAACGACAGGCAAGGAACATCGAGGATCTCAGACATCATCTGCGGTACGGTGCCTGTGTATCCATCCGTGGACTCCATTCCTGCGATCACAAGATCGAAGCTCTCGCGTTCGATCGCCGCGCTCAGGATCCGGGCAGTTGTCAGGGCGTCAGAACCCTTGAGGCTCTCGTCATCGATCAGAACTGCCTTGTCTGCGCCCATCGCAAGTGCCTGGCGGATGCCCTGGAGTGACCCGGAAGGACCCATTGAGTACAGCGTGACGGTTCCTTCGGTTGCTTCTGCGAGCTGGAGCCCGGCTTCGACCCCGAATCGATCGGTGTCGTCAAGCACCTGATCATTCGGCCTCACGACCCAGTGGTTCTCCCCGTCGAGTTCGTACGGGGTCGCCGGGTCGGGGATCTGTTTCACACAGACCGCGATGTTCATAAGCGTTCGGCTCCTTGCTGGATTACGAGGAGCATAACGCGACTTTGAGCGCGTGCTCAAAGTTCGCTGTATACGAGGCCTCGATGAGCGTTGGAAGGAAGCGATCGAGAATCGCAGCGAAGGTGGAAGCCGCCCGAGCAGCAGACTCTGTGACCTCTTCGTGGGAGAGAGGCACCGGAGAGATACCGGCAGCGAGATTGGTCACAAGAGACACAGCGACAACCTCGGCGCCCATGTGCCGAGCTGCAATGGCCTCGGGGACTGTTGACATACCGACAAGGTCTGCACCAAGGGTTCTGGCCATCCTGACCTCGGCGGGGGTCTCATAGGAAGGACCGGGGAACCATGCGTAGACGCCCTCATATGGGGCGACGCCTACGTCCCTGAACGCATCCTTCATCTCTTCCCTCAGGTCGCTCGAATACACTTCTGACATGTCTGGGAAACGAGGGCCGATCCGGTCGTCGTTCGGACCTGTGAGCGGGTTCTGTCCCGTCAGGTTCAGGTGGTCCGAGATGATCACCAGATCGCCTGGAGAGAGGTGATCTCCGATCCCTCCGGATGCATTCGTGAGCATGATCCTCTTGGCGCCGGTCGAGACAGCGGCGCGCACACCGAAGACAACCTCGCTCATGCTGTAGCCCTCATAGGCGTGTACGCGCCCAGCGAAAACGAGGAGCCGCTTGCGTCCCATGGGGACAGAAAAGAGGGTGCCGCCGTGTCCTGCGACCTGGGGCGGAGAGAAACCGGGGATGTCCCTATATGGGATTTCGATGGCGCCTGCCAGACCGGAGGCATATTCACTGAGACCGGATCCGAGCACGATCGCCGCGTCATGATTGTCACAACCGGACCTTGCAGCGATCACCACGGCAGCTGCGTGGAGGGCATGTAACGGATCTGTGGTCATCGAATCTCCCCAATTGTCAGGTCGCCAGGCGTACCAGGTTCATTGCTGATCTCCCATGCATTATCGAGAGAACCGAGCGCGGACTGAAGCTTGGACTTGTGTTTCTACAGATTTCGTGGTTCACGTCATCTTTGTGATCACAAGGTCAGGTGGTTCAGGTCTGGTGTCAGTGATCGTCCATGCTGAGGAAACAACAGGGAGGGCAGCGTCCAGCTTCGCGTCGTCACGGTACGCGACGGTTGCCAGTGGTTGGCCCCGTTCCACGCGATCTCCGATCTTGGCCTCGATTGTGAACCCGACGCTCGAATCGATCTCGTCCTCCTTGGAGGCCCGGCCTGCGCCGAGACGGACGGCTGCTGTCCCGACAAGGTACGCGTCGCACTCACTGACCCACCCATCGCGGTCTGCCTCGATGATGTGTTTCCTCCTCGCGATATCGAACTTCGAGGGATCCTCGATGTAGCTGGCGTCACCCCCCTGTGCTGCCGTGAGACGGATCAGAACATCGAGGGCCGCACCGGATGTCAGAGCACGAGTGGCCCGCTCGGTAGCGCCTTCGAAATCATCGATGCCCGCGATGACGAGCATCTCTGCAGCGAACAGGAGGGTCAGCTCGCGTATGTCTGCTGGACCCCCGCCTTGCAGCACTTCGATGGATTCGACCATCTCGTTGGCGTTGCCGACTTCTCTGCCCAGTGGCTGATCCATGTTTGTCAGGATCGCTGTGACCTTCGTGTCGCCCTCCTTTCCGAGGTTGATCATCGTCCGTGCGAGCTCTTCTGCCTCTGGGATCGTCTTCATGAAGGCACCCTTTCCCACCTTCACATCGAGTAGGAGGCCGTCGAGATCCTCTGCGAGTTTCTTTGACATGATCGAGGACGAGACCAGGGGGAGCGACAACACGGTGCCCGTTGCATCTCGAAGGGCGTAGATGCGACGGTCCGCAGGGACGAGTTCCTCGGACTGGCCGGCCATTACCACCCCGAGATCGGTGAGTTGATGCTCGAATTCCGAAAGCGGGACCATCACATTGAAACCCGGGATCGACTCGAGCTTGTCAAAGGTGCCGCCGGTGTGCCCGAGACCTCTGCCCGACAGCATCGGGACGACGACACCGCACGCAGCAACGACAGGGGCGAGAGGAATCGAGATCTTGTCCCCGACACCACCTGTCGAATGCTTATCCACCTTGGGCTTGCTGATTGCAGTCAGGTCGAGGACTTCTCCCGAGTGGAGCATCGCTCGGGTCCATGCGGAGAGCTCCCCACTCGTCATGCCATTGAAGAGGATGGCCATGAGAAGAGCGGACATCTGGTAGTCAGGAATCTTGTCATCCGTGTATTTGCGGATGATCCATGAGAGCTCGAGGGGGGTCAGTTCTCCACCGTCGCGTTTCTTTCGAATCAGTTCGACCATCGAGTGGCTCATATCTGTCCCTTCATTTCGATCCTCCCATAACGACACGACCGTTCTTCACTCGCACGCCTTCTGACCGAAGCCGCTGTGTGTGCTCGACCTCAAGGCTTGGCACGAGGCGACCTGATGTTGCGATCACTCTCCACCATGGCAGGCCCGGCACGGTCCGCATCAGATTTCCCACGGCCCGAGCAGCACCGGGGTATCCGGCCTCGGTGGCCACCTCGCCGTAGGTCGACGTCTCGCCTTCCGGAATCGACTGGACCACATCCACAACAGCGTCCTCGAACGCGGTGTCCATCATTGGGTTCCGAAGAGCCGGTCTCCCATGTCGCCGAGACCTGGGACGATGTAGAAGTCTTCGTTGAGTTCTCTGTCGTGGGCAGCGGCGATGATCTGGACCTCGGGATGGTCCTTGTACATCCTCTCGACTCCATCGGGGGCAGTTACGACACATAGAGCGGTGATGTCTTTCGCTCCAGAGCTCTTGACCTTGTCGACAGCCCAGGAGAGAGATCCGCCTGTGGCGAGCATCGGCTCACAGATCAGGACTGTCGCATCGGAGAGATCTGGCAGCTTCGCGTAGTACTCATAGGGGAGAGCCGTTTCTTCGTCCCGAGCAACGCCAGCGAACCCGACCTTTACATCCGGGATCATCTCGAGCACAGCGTCAAGGAGCCCGAGGCCTGCTCTCAGCACCGGAACGGCAACGACGTTCTCCACGCGATAGCCCATGGTCGTTTCCATGGGTGTGTCGATGTCGAATTGGGCAAGGGGAAGGTGCCGCGTCGCTTCGTACACGAGCGTGTAGGTGAGTCCTCTTGCCGCAGCCCGGAACTGTTGAGGGTCCGTCGTGCGGTCGCGAAGAACGGTGAGGTAGTGGCGTGCAAGCGGATGATCGATGATTGTGAGATTCATGGAAGCAGGCTATCAGGTCTCGATCACGGTAATCGCCGGGGCTCTCTGTGGCACCGCTGTCGGGTCGCCTTCGTGAGTCGAGTCCAACGAACCGTGATCCTGCTCGCCGGAGCCTCGATGGTCACCTGCGGGTGATCTTTGTCACTGGCGTGCTGAACACGGCCGGGCTCCATTCGACACCTTGTCGTACGAACGTGACCTTCGGGCCTTCGCGGCAGCTGGCGAGATCGCCGGTGAGCGGGACCGGGCTCCGTGTATGACCCGAGCGCTGAGCCCTGTGGGACTTCGGGAGCCGCGGTGTTCGTGAACCCGCCGCGGTAGGCCGTCTGTACGGTTCCGCTTTCGTCGTTTCCGTTGGGAACACTGTTGCCCCCTTGGTCGGTGATGGGCATTGGTGTGATGTGGCTGAGCCTGCGCGAGCTCGACGTGGAACGATCAAGTTAGGCCACGGCGCTGGTTCTCATGTCGATGGCCGCAGACTTCGCGCTGTACTTCCGTCAGAACACGCTCTACATGGTTCTGATTCTCACGTTGGCAATTCTTGCTCTCGAGTGGAACCAGCCCACAATGGCAGGTGAGTTGAGTGCATTCCTTGGCTTCAAGGCGCATCGACTGGTGGGTCTGGCAGCGTGGTGGCTGGCTGACTTCATCGCTCGAAAGGATGTATTTGTTGCTGTGGTGGTGACGCCCTACTTGCTCAGCGTCGCAAGCGCCGCGTGGCTTCCGGGGTTCCGGAAGCTGTTCTTCGGCGCACTTGCGGACCTTGCGACACTCGTCGATGCTGAAGTGGAGGTCACTCTCTTCTCGGCGCGATGAGAGTCTTGTCCGGCACAGATTCGCCGCTTGGGACCGCCACGTTCGCTCTGGTCTCCGTCGATCTCCTGATCGGGTTGGTGGTCGTTACTCGGGAGTCCCGAGGATGTGTTCGTACAGTTCGAGGAATCGCAACGGCGGTGTCCGTCCTGATTGCCTTCCACGGATTGCCCTGCGTCTGGCTGCCCCTCGTTGCTGCCGGAGTGTGGGTGACACGAAGCCTTGGACCCAAGCGAGTCGCGGTCGTCGGTGTGGTCTTCTGCTTCGCGCAGACTGCGGGCGACTACCTCACCGACTTACAGGTCGCTCAGGCATCGACAGCCGTTCATATCGCGCCGTGGGCGCGCCTTGGCGTCACTGTTTGGGCGACGCGTAGGGTGTGGACGACACGCGAGCCGGAATCGCCTTCGGCCCAGATGCGATAGCCATAGAGGGTGATTGCTGAAGGAGGGCACCATGTCAGTAGGCCGTCAGGTCCCAGTCGGCCAATGATTCGGAGATCGATCGTATCTCTGTAGGGTCATGA
>CBETWC010000052.1:0-8300 GCA_965539925.1 uncultured bacterium | reverse complement strand
TGGATCCGACGAAGCGCCCGGTATTGACGTCGATGACGGTGAGTGCCTCGGTCCGATCGATCACGAGGTGACCACCTGAAGGAAGCCAGACCCGACGATCGAGGGCTTTACGCAGCTGGTCCTCAACGTGGTAGCGCTCGAAGAGGGCGAGCTCGTCCTTGTACATGGTCACCTTCTCGACGAGATCGGCTTCCGTTCCCGCCAGGTAATCGAGGACCTGCTTGTGGATCTCCGGCTCATCGATCAGCAGCCTGCGGAAATCCCTCGTGAAGTGCTCACGGATCACTCGAATCACAAGTGGTGGCTCTTCGTAGATCAGGGCAGGGGCAGGCACTTCCTTGCGCTTCGTATCGATCTCGTCCCAGATCGCCTTCAAGCGGTCGATGTCGCCCTTGATGTCTTCTTCAGTGGCGCCCTCAGCCGCAGTGCGGACGATGATGCCCGTCCCCTTGGGCCGGAGCTCACCAACGATCTCTCTGAGTCGACGGCGCTCGTCGTCCTGCAAACGGCGCGAGATCCCTCGAACATCCTCGCTTGGTGCAAGGACCAAATATCGGCCAGCAAGGCTGATCTGGTTCGTCAGTCGGGCACCCTTGTGTCCCATGGCGTCCTTGACAACCTGGACGAGGACAGAATCCCCGGTACGAAGCGCATTCTCGATGCGTTTCGGCTTGCCCCCGAGATCCTGCTCCGCATAGTTGATGTCGCCCGCGTACAGGACGCCGTTCTTGCCTTCACCGAAGTCGATGAATGCTGCCTCCATGCCGGGAAGGACATTGCGAACCTTGCCGACATAGACGTTCCCAACGAGTGACTTCCGGTCGGACTTGGCGACATAGTGCTCCACCAGGACGGGACCCTCGAGCACCACTATCTGGGTTTGCGTCGGGCTCTTGCGCACGAGCATCTGCTTGCGCGCCGTCTCGGGAGGCTCGATGATCTCCATCGGCGGTCGACGTCGTGCCGTCGAACCTCGAGAACCACCGCTCGGCTTGCGCCGGGATTGGCCATGGCTCCGTGTCTTGGGCCTCGATTTGGGCCTTGTCTTGGTCTTCGTACCCGAAGACGTCTGTGAATCAGGCTTGACGAACCGCCTGACGGTGACTTCGTGACCGTCGACAATCCGGACATCGCGTTTCTCTGTTGCCTGGCCCTTGCGAATAATGGTGGGTGTCTTCTTCTTGAAGAGTCCCATGGATCAACTCCTTCGAATGCCCGTTGGGGCGAGCTTCTGATTGATCCGAACCACGACATTCCCCTGCGAAATCATGCATTGTTACATGTGCGTTGAAGCGGTTCACGGGAGATCGAGAGCCAACGAGGCAGCACACGAGGTCGACGATGTCGATCAGTGTGGTTCGCGAGACGGTCCGTCGAATGGTCGACGGCGCTTCGAGCGATCGGACGTTGGCCATAGGCGTCCTGGTTCGGAAAACTTACGACCGCGAATGCGGCGACACGGAGAGTAGCAAGGGGACGGGGTAAACCAGTGGGTTTGGGAATCAGGCGTCAGGTGTCAGGCGCTAGGCCTCGACGTCCATGGACTGCTGTGTGGCTTCCGTCGGGTCGAAGCAGCGTCGGCAGCGGGCCTCGTAGGAATCCGTTGCGCCGAGTACGACGAGTTCGTCGGACTGCACGACCCGTTGCGTGAAGAGGCCGGCTCCACCGCACCGGTGGCACACCGCAAGCGACTTGGTCACGTACTCGGCCCGGAGCATGAGAGAAGGGATGGGCTCGAATGGGCGTCCCAGATAATCGAGGTCCAGGCCCGCAATGATGAGGTTCTTCCCCGCTCCGGCGAGGATCTCAGCCACATCGACCAATCCGTCGTCGAAGAACTGACCCTCGTCGATTCCAACAATGACCGTGCGGTCCTCAACTGCCTTCAGGAGTTCGTCCGATGTGGCAACAGGTATCGCCGCGGTCGAGAGACGGGAGTGGGACACGACTTCGGTGACGGCGTATCGCGTGTCAAGCGCAGGCTTGAAGGTCTGGGTCGGAACCCTGGCGAGGTGGTAGCGGGTAACCCTGCGGATGAGTTCTTCGCTCTTGCCGGAGAACATCGGGCCAACAATGACCTCGATCCACCCTTGATCTGCGCGTCGGTGCATGGGATAAGAGGCTATCAGCTTTCAGCCAGCAGCTTTCGGCCAGCGGTTTCGGCAAAGAACCTCGGCGCGTGCTGGCTGAGAGCTGACGGCTGACAGCTGACAGCTCACTCCCCTACAGGGGAGTTCCGTCTGATCCAGGCTGAGTGGGCGAGGCCGAGTGAGGCGCTGAGCGCGATGAACACGGTACCTCCTGCGGACATGAAGGGGAGGGGTAGGCCGGTGACCGGCATGATCCGGATCGTCATTCCGATGTTGACGAAGATGTGGAAGGCAAGCATCGCGGCGATTCCGATGGTCACGAGGAAGGCGAATCTGCTGCGAGCGCTCGTCGCGATCATCAGCAGACGGAACAGCAGCAATCCGAACAGCGCGATAACGATCGCGCTCCCGATGAAACCGAACTGTTCACCAACGGCTGTGAAGATGAAGTCGGATGATTGCACGGGGACGAACTGGAGGTTCGTCTGGGTGCCCTCGAAGAGCCCCTTGCCGAACAAGCCACCCGAACCGATCGCGATCTCGGACTGCACCTGGTTGTACGTTGCGTCGAGTGAGTGGGACTCAGGATCGATGAACGCTGTCAATCGCGTCAGCTGATACGACTTGATGATGTTCAGTTGGAAGATGCCAACCGTGCCGACGACGGTGGCCATGAACAAGAACCCGAGTTGACGCATCGTTGCTCCACCAACGAAGAGCATTGCCAACACGACGAAGGCGAACACAAGGGTCGTGCCAAGATCGGGCTGGCGGAAGATGAGCGCCGCGGGAATTCCGACAACAACGAGCACGCGGCCAACCGTGTCCCATTTGAGCGGTAGCTCGGCATTGGCCAGCAGGGCCGCGACCATCAGGATCACAGCAATCTTGGCCAACTCCGATGGCTGGAACTGGATCGGACCGAGCTGGATCCAGCGCTGGGCCACTCCCTCGCTCTCACCGATCCCAGTCAGGACGAGGATGAGAGGCACGATCGAGGCAAGGTAGATCGGTCCGGCGAAGCCCTTGAGCTCGACGAGATCCACGGTCGAGACCGCGCCGAATACGATGAAGCCGATCACCACGAAGATCACCTGGTCCCGCAACTCGGCAGTCGGATCGAGGCCCTGAGCTTCGAGTCCCGGCGCTGTCGCCGAGTAGACCATCAGGAGGCCGATCGCTGAGATGGCCAGATAGGTGAGCACCAGCACGAGATCGGGCTTGAGCGGCTCGTCCTTCATTCGCACGGAGGTTGGGCGGTCCTTGGAGAGGATGGACATCAGTCTGCGTCCAATCCCGGTGCCAGCTCTGTAACGCCTTCAGCACCGTTGAGGAGGAACTGGAGCACCTGCCTTGCCACGGGAGCGGCGACCCGGCCTCCACTGCCACCTCGCTCGATGACGACCGAGATCACCCACTTGGGTTGGTCGATCGGGGCGACTCCCACGAACCAAGCGTTGTCGACCTGCCTGAACCGCTCGGATTTCGATGCCTTGATGACCTCACCAGTGCCGGTCTTTCCGCCCACGAGTTCCACATTCGGTCCGAAATCCTTGAATGCCACTCGTGCAGTCCCGCGTTCCTGGTTGTTCACAACCTGCTGCAGGTCTTGGAGCAGCATGGAAACCGTACGAGGACTCAGGTTGACCTTCGAAGCAACGCTCGGTGGATTGTTGTCGATGACTTCCCCGTTCGTGTCGATGACCTCGTTCACGACCCTGGGCACCCACACCGTCCCCCCGTTGACCATCGCGGCGTATCCGTTCGCGACCTGGAGTGGCGTGGTGAGGACAGCGCCCTGCCCGACCGCGATATCCATGAGGTCACCGCCCACCCAAGGTCCGTCAGGCCTGACACGACCTGTCTCCTTCTGCTGCTCGCTCAGGAACCAGGCACGGTCAGGAATCAGGCCGTCCTTCTCGAACGGAAGGTCGATGCCAGACGCCGTCCCGAAGCCAAAGCTTCGGGCGTAGTCCTGCAGGAGGTTCTCCTTGTCGATACCGGAGTCGTCGCCCCGCTCCTGCCACAACCTCAGGGCCAGATCCCAGAAGTAGAGATCGCAACTCGCCTCGAGTGCACCGTGAAGGTCGAGCGGTCCGTGGCTACCGGGCCACTTCCAGTCGCGCTTCTTCTGCACTGTGCCGTCATTGAGTTTGAACTGGAATTCACCGCCACAGAAGTACTCATCAGTATCTAGCCGGAGCGGTTCGGGCTCGGGCTCGTCCTCAGAACCGGTATCCCCACCGACCTCCTTGTTTCCAATCCCCCTGTCGATCGGATAGAAGCTCTCTTGTGCGGCGAGCACATATGGGACAGTCTTGAACGTTGAGGCCGGTGCATACAGACCTTGGACAGCGAAGTTCTGGAACGCAGACACCGTTCCGAGCGATGCCCACTGCTCCGTGCTGAGTCCATCGACGAACACCGTCGGATCGAAGGTGGGAAAAGAGGACATTGCGATAACCGATCCATCGTTCGGATCGAGAACAACGCCTGTTGCTCGGATGGGACACCACGGATCCTTGTGCAGAAGGACAACTTCCTCTTCCGCAATGTCCAGCACCTGGAGCACTTGATGCGCATCATCGACGTAGCGGTTCTTCTTGACCGAGGTCTCCAAACCTCTGATCGAAACGGTGGCGATCGGATCGCTGTCGATGTCAGCGACCGACTCGAGGCGGATGAAGCGTGGTTCGATCCCCGAGAGCACGCTCGAACCGCCAAGTGGCACCGTGACCCTCTGCACCGGAACACAGACGTTGTTTTCGATGGGTAGACCCGTGAAGAGCGGGCCAAGCACCCTTGCTGGGTCGACCGTCACCGGCTCAGGCTCAAGTTCGACATCGTCGTCGTCCACACCCACGGCTGCAGTCGACGGTGTGGTCTCTGCATCATCCTGAGAGACCCTCGCTGCTTCCCGCTGTGCCTCTGACAATGCCTCTGAGAGCCTTTGTGCTCGGGATTTCTTGGCGATTTCGGCGGCTCGTTCTTCCATCTCGAGACGTCTTGACAGGATGAGGCCGTCGCGCAGCGACCTTTGGAGTTGTTCCTGCACCGTGGAGTCGATCGTGAGGATCAGGCTCCCTCCAGCGGTGGGAGCCTGTTCACCCGAAAGGCTGAGCACCTTCCTCTTGGCGTCGACCCGGTACTGGATGATGCCCTCGGAACCTTGGAGCTGCGCGTCGTAGGACTTCTCTACCCCTGCCTTCCCAACAAAATCATTCCCGTCGACATCTTCGCGCTCAAGGTCTTCCTCGTTCGGGCGGCCGATGTAGCCGAGCACATGGGCACCCAGTTCTCCGAGCGGGTACGTGCGGATGGGTTGCGGAATGATGGTGACGCCGGGGAAGTCCTCCCTGTGCTCGAGGAGGAAGGTCGCTTGGCTGTCGGACAGGTCCTTCGCGACCGTCACTTGGGCGCCGCGATTGTCTATCGAGAGCTGCTCCACTATCTCTGAAGCTGGCTTGCCGAGGAACGCAGCGAGGTTCTCCGATAGCCACTCGGTCTGGTCCTTATCGACCAGGGCGAGATCCACGACAACCGCCAGGGCCGACCGAGTGCCAGCGAGCTTGACGCCGCGAGAGTCGAAGATGTCTCCTCTCGGAGCTGGGGTGGTCACGACCCGGACCTGCTGCTTCTGGGCACGCTCCTCGTATGCGTAGGCCTCAGTCACCTGCATCGTCCAGAGCCTCAAACCGAGGACGGCGAAAAGCGCTGCGAAGACGATCCCGATAACGCCGATGCGGGCGGTATTCGTCATGTCGCCCACCCGCTCTGCCTCGTCCTGAACGCCTTGTCCATCACCCAAAAAACGGGCAATGCAAGGATCAGGTTCCACACGCCGGGAAGAACGATCTTCCAGAAGACGCCCGGCTCGGCCAACATCTCCTGACCGAACAGGGTTCCGAGCAGCACGTACAGGAACTGGCTCAACACAGTGAGGCTGAAGACGGTCCCGACGATGTACACGGACCCTTCCTTGAAGCGGTGCTGCAGCCGGCTTGCGGCATAGGCAACGGCGGTAAGGGTCATGGCCCACAGACCAAGCGTGCCGCTACCGATGAGATCCATGAGGATCCCCGCCGTGAAACCGATCAGAAGGAGATACTCGGACTCAACCTGGGGCGATACGGCTATGACCACGAGCGTGATCAACGCAGGTGCCACGCCCAACGGCTGGATGTTGCCCGGAGCGAACACGGTCGTCTGAAGCACGATCGCTATCAAGACGGCAAGGAGTGAGACAACAACGCGGGAGCGGCTCATCAGCCACTTCCTGTGGTGGTGGTGGTTGTTGTTGTCAGAGGAATCTCGTCGTCCTGCAGACCAGCATCGATCGGCGACCATCCAATGATCACCTTGACGTAGTCGATCTCAGACAAGCGAGCAGCGGGATCGACTTCTCCCCGAAGTACGAACCCCACCTCTGCATCAGCAGTATGACGTACGGTGCCCACGGCGATTCCCGGTGGGAACCGCGAGCCGTCGGTGACCACACGATCATCCTCGTACACAGCTTCTCTGGCGCGGAAAATCTCAAGCCGGAGAGGGCCATCGCCCTTGCCCGTGACGATCCCGGTCTCGTTACTCGAGAGGACGCGCACGCCCACCGAGACGATCGGATCGGTGATAAGTCTGATTCTCGCTGCGTTCGCCGAAACGATATCCACACGACCGACGAGTCCGTCCTCGTCGACAACTGCCTGACCCTCAACGATTCCATCTTTGGCGCCCTTATCGATGTAGCGCACGTTGTCGAAGGCAGAGGGACCCGAGGCACTGATCCGAGCGGTCACCGTTGCAAGCTCTTCAGGAATCGTGAGGCCGTTGATCGCTTCGAGTTGAGCGACCTGCTCCTCGAGGGCCTCGGTGGCCTGCACCTGGGATTCGAGTTCACGGACGCGGTCCCCGAGCCTGTCGTTCTCATCGCGGAGTCCGGCAAGATTCGATACGCCGTCGACGAATCCGACGACTGGCCTGGAAACGAAGTCAACGCCCTTCTGGAACGGAGTGAAGATGGATTGCGTCCCTTCACGGAGTACCTCGGAAGCGCCACCGCCGGATGATCTGACATCGAACGTCGCGACGATGAATCCAACCGCGACAAGCGACAGGAACAAGATGGTGACTCGGTCGATTCTGCGACCTTGCGAGGAGAACATCAGAAGGACAGAACGTCTAGGCGCGGCCGGACGACTGGAGGACAACGTGGAGCACGTCAAATTCCTCCAGACACGCTCCCGATCCGAGCACAACGCTGTGCAGTGGCCGATCCGCGGTCACGATCGGCATGCCCGTCTCGTGGGCGAGCCTGACATCGAGACCCTTCAGATAGGCCCCGCCACCGGTGATGATGATTCCACGTTCCATCACATCGGCAGCAAGTTCAGGGGGTGTCTTGTCGAGTGTGTACTTGACGGCGTCGACGAACGCTTCGACCGGCTCCTCGATGGCTTCCCTGATCTCTGCGCTCGAAAGCACGATCGTCTTCGGGAGTCCCGAGATCAGGTCTCGTCCGCGAACCTCAGCAGCAGGTTCGTCCGTATATGGCCAAGCTGATCCGATGGCCATCTTGACCTGCTCAGCGGTTCTCTCACCGAGCATCAGCGAGTACTCCTTCTTGACCCACTGGATGATTGCTTCGTCGAGTTCGTCACCGCCGATGCGAATCGATTTCGATACGACGATCCCACCGAGGGAGATGACAGCGACCTCTGTGGTTCCGCCACCGATGTCGACGATCATGGAACCGGTTGGCTCGTGGACGGGCAGACCAACGCCGATCGCAGCTGCCATCGGCTCTTCGATGGTGTACGCCTTGCGTGCGCCTGCGTGATAGGCAGCCTCTTCCACCGCCCTGCGCTCCACTGCGGTGATCCCTGATGGGACGCAGATCACAATGCGTGGCCTCGCCGCAAAACGGCCGGTGTGGACCTTGTCGATGAAGTAACGGAGCATCTTCTCCGTGACGTCGAAGTCAGCAATGACGCCGTCTCTGAGCGGTCTGATCGCCTGGATGTAGGACGGCGTTCGACCGATCATCCGCTTGGCAGCCATCCCGACCTCAAGAGGCTTGTTGTCGCGCGTGTTGATCGCGACGACGGACGGCTCGTTGAGCACGATCCCCTGTCCGCGCACGAATACAAGGGTGTTTGCAGTACCCAGATCGACGGCCATGTCCCGGCCTGCGAATGACAGAAGGTTGTTCAA
>CBETWC010000051.1:0-8344 GCA_965539925.1 uncultured bacterium | reverse complement strand
GTTCTGTGGGCCACATCTACCGGAATCCGGCTTCTGGAACCCTGGGTTCGCAGATTTAGGGGGTTGTGCGGGGGGATGGAACTCCCGTGAGGGATTGAAACTCGGCGAGGGTGTCCGCGTTCTTACGTGTCTCGACATCGGTGAGGGGGCGCTCGGCGAGGCCCCACGCAACGAGGTTCGCAGCGACTTCCTCTCCGCGCTTGCGATAGTCCACGTCCCGATCGCTCCACGCTTCGAGTTCGTGTTCGACGAGGAGTGCTTCACGTGCGGAATCCGTAGCGAAGCGATTCTCCCAAGCGTGCGCGAACTCATGCAAGATGATGAACACGGCGTCGGTGCAGATATCGACTCGATCAGAACTGCGCCTCGGGCTGTACAGACCGCTGTGTCCATCACAACCGCTCTTCGTGTCATGCACGTACACATCCAACGGCGGCAGCTCGAGACCTGCCTCGCCGAACCGCTCGACCGTCCAAGTGATGATCGCTGCCTGGTGCTCGGTGGCACCGTGGATCGCGACCGGGCCGACGGTCAGCACGTCGCTGTTCACAACGGCCTGTACAGGAAGGATCTGCGTCGCTGCGATCAATGCGCTGAGGATGATGGCTGCTCTCTTCATGCCAGCAGCGTCTGCTTGACCAATTAGCGACCCATTGGCCCCGGCTTACGCGTTCGCACCCCGGCTTAAGGCGCGTGAAAGGTCACTGTGGTGTGCTCTGGCCATGGCACGGGCTGATTTCACGGCGTACGATGAAAAGCGACCAGGAGGCGGCGTGAGATTCGGAATTCTCGGACCTCTTGAGGTCGAGGTGGATGGTGAACTGATCGACCTCGGTCCCAAGAAGCAACGTTCGCTGTTCGCTCTGTTGCTCATCAACCACAACCGCGTCGTCTCGACCGATCGGATCCTCGACGAACTCTGGGGAGAAGAGGCCGACGGCAAGGAGAACGCCTTGTGGGTGTATGTGTCGCGTCTTCGTGCAGCTCTCAAGGATGCCTCGGCCGAGCCGGTCCTTGTCACGAAGGACTACGGCTACTCGCTCATCATCGATCCGGAAACCCTCGACGTATACCAATTCGAGCAGCTCGCCAGGAGAGGTTCAAGCCGCCTCCAGGCAGATCCAGAAGCCGCCGCCGCTGATCTACGTGAAGCCCTCGACCTGTGGAAGGGCCGGGTCCTTGAGGAGTTCGAATACGACGAATTCGCCAGGCCAGAGATCGCGCGACTTGAGGAACTCCGAACGACCTGCCTGGAGAACCGAATCGAAGCCGACCTCAAGCGCGGTCTCTCCGGCGAACTCATAGGCGAACTCGAACGACTCGTCGACGAGAGACCTCTCAATGAACGCCCAACAAGTCAACTGATGCTCGCCCAGTACCGAGCAGGCAGGCAGGCAGATGCGCTCAGATGTTTCGAGCGCTTCCGAAGAGGCATCGGTGAGGAACTCGGACTCGACCCCTCACCCGAGCTGCGCAGGCTCGAAGAACAGATCCTCCTCCACGATTCGCGGCTGCAGACAAGACCATCGGAACGCACCACGGGGGTTGCCGGCGCGGTGTTCCACGGCCGAAACCCGTTCCGTGGGCTTGAGGCGTTCAGGGAGGAAGACTCCAACCTGTTCTTTGGCCGTGACGGCCTCGTATCGGACATCGTTCGGCGACTGGACGAACATGCGATCGTGTCGATCGTCGGCTCGAGCGGCTGCGGAAAATCGAGTGCTGTGCGCTCGGGCGTCATCCCTGCGATACGAAAGGGAGCGACGCCCGATTCGGATACGTGGTTGATCGCCCAGATGGTTCCCGGCTCCAACCCGTTCGCAGAACTCGAAGCTGCACTTCTGCGTACAAGTCTCGATGCGCCAAGCAGCCTCCTCGAGCAACTTGACGGATCTCCCGACGAGATCCTCCGCGCCGTGTTCCGAATCTCACCAAGCGAGAGCTCTCGCGTTGTGATCGTGGTCGATCAATTCGAAGAGCTGTTCACCCTCTGCGACCCGGACAACCGCAGCAGATTCCTCACGGCCCTTGCGGAAGCCGCTTCGGATCCCCATGGCAGGGTTCGAATCATGATCACGCTTCGAGCCGACTTCTACGACCGTCCCCTTGCCCACGCGGAGTTCGGTCGCGCTATGAGCAAGGGGGTCGTCAACGTTGTTCCTATGGCCCCTGAACAACTTGAACAAGCTGCATCGCAACCAGCAGCAAGAGCGGGGGTCCGGTTGGAGCCAGGTCTCGAGGCGGCTCTTATCGGAGACGTGCTCGGCGAACCCGGTGCCCTCCCGCTCTTCCAGTTTGCTCTGACGGATCTCTTCGACCGACGCGTCGGAGACACACTGACACTGACCGCGTACCGAGACATGGGAGGCATCCAGGGTTCGGTCAGTCGAAAGGCCGAATCGCTCTACGGCCGTCTCACTCCTGATCAGAGGGCGGCAACACAACAGGTGTTCCTCAGACTCGTATCACTGTCGAACGGCGAGACCAGAAGCAGGCGCCGGGTAGATGCGTCTGAGCTTCTTGAGCTGGGCATCGATGTCACCGATCTCCAAGTCGTTCTGCAAACGTTTGGCCAGGAACGCCTCTTGTCGTTCGATCGCAACGATGTGTCCGGATCGCCAACGATCGAGGTAGCACATGAGGCCCTTCTTGAGCACTGGGATCGTCTGGCCGAGTGGATTGAACTGGGCAAGGACGACGTGCGCCGGAATGTCCGCCTTACAGCAGCGGCCGCGGAGTGGAACGACAAGAAGCAAGACGATGGCTACCTACTGACGGGTGGACGGTTGGACGATTACGAAGCGTGGTCCTCAGCCAGCACGATGACGCTTGCCCGCACTGAACGTGAGTATCTCGATGCCTCGATCACATTGCGCAACGATTACGTTGCCGCCGATGCTGAGCGAATTGCTAAAGAGACCGCCACAACCAAGCGAGCCAAACGCAACGCGTGGAGTCTCGTGGCGGTGGTCATGGCCGCTGCGATGGTCGGTAGTTACTTCATCTGGGCCGCTATTCAACCCGAAGGACCAACGGTGGCACTGTTGTACACCAGAAGCACTGGCTCAATCAATGCCATGATCAACGACGGCTTCGACCGGGCCGACCAAGACCTCGCGTTCGTGCCGAAGAGGCAGGTTGTCGTTGCCGAGATGGAAGAGGAGATGCGGGAATCCGCCGAGGCAGGCATCGACCTCATTATCGCTGGCCTTGATCTCGGATGGGTGGTCAACCAAGTGGCACCGGATTTCCCGGAGACAACGTTCGTGATACTGGACCCCGGTCTTGTGGTCCCGCTAGACAACGTCACACATATCGCTTTCTCTGATGCTGAGGGCGCGTATTTGATGGGAGCGATTGCTGCGATGACATCTCAGACCGGACACGTCGGAATCGTTGGTGCAGGTCAGTTCGGTTTCATAGAGCAGTTCATCGGCACGTTCGACTCGGGAGCTCACTCCGTTGATCCCGACGTGGAGGTCTCGATCGCGTGGATTGCTCAGTCCTATTCGTACGATTATGCATATGCCTTCAACAACCCAGCAGGGGGGCGCGAGGCAGCACTTCATCTGTTCGATATCGGAGCCGATGTCATCTTCCAGGTTGCCAACGAGAGCGGCTCAGGGGTACACGCAGCGGCAGCCGAGTACAGCAGATCGTCAGGGAGCCAGGTGTGGAGCATCGGCGTAGACGTGGATGACGGATTCGCGGCAGATGCCAATGTTGCACGTCATGTTCTGACGTCCATGGTGAAGAGGTACGACACGGCTGTCTACGAGACGATCAAGCTGTATCTCGAGGGCAATCTGAAACCCACAGTTGAATCTGGCTGGCGAACGATGGAATCACATACTCGACGTTCGGAGATCACCTGTCGACACGTGAGACTGAGATTGAAGCAGCGAAAGCACAGATCATCTCAGACGCTGTCGACCTCCCTCTGATCAGCGCCATCCCGTCGACATTCAGAACCATGCCAGTCCAGAGCGTCGAGATCATCTTCGACGGAGACCAGTGTGTTGCCTCGCGGGTCGACCCTGCCGTGGAGGGAGAGACCCTCAGCTTCACGTTCATCAACAGGACCGACAAGCCCGCGATAGTGACACTGGCATCGAGCGACTCACAGATCCCGACCGACGTCCTGCTGACCGATCAAGAGACGTTCCGCGAACACGCGTGGGCTCACAACTGGTGGATAGTGCCACCGCACGAGGAGTACGAAATGCGTGCAACATTCGAGGGAGCGCCGTACGGATCCGGTCTGGTCCTCTGTTCCGAATCGCAGGACGCCACGCCGATCATTGCCGTCCGATTCCCTGTTGCCAATTCGTGAGAGCATCAGTCCTCGCTGGTCGGAGGCCTCCGTCGTTGCTTCTTCTCTCCCCTGGCCCGCTTGTCGGCGAGCCTTCGCCCCCGTGCTGATCGCGACGGCCTCGTTGGACGTCGCTTCGGCGGATCAGGGCGTGCAGCATCCTCGAGCGTGGCATGAAGCCGACGCACGGCCTTCTTTCGGTTCGTTGCCTGGGATCGGGACCCGTCCTCGGTGATCCTCACCTCAACGCCGAGTTTCTTGGTCAACCGATCTCGCATCGGTTCGTCGAATGCTCGGGATGTCTCGATGCTGAACGTGAGTTCAGCACGCGTCGATGTCTTGTTGGCGTGCTGACCTCCCGGACCGCCTGACGGGTCGAAGCGCCACTGGAGCTCTGCCTCCGGTATGTCGAATCGCATCGGTCCCTCGCTGTTCTGTGGGCCAGAACTGTATGAATACCATGTCGCGAACCCTGGGTTCGCGACGTTAGTTGGTGAGGGGGGAGAAGGTGCGGGTTGCGCCCGAGCCTTCGATGAGGATCAGGGTGACGGTGTTGTCGCCGTTCACGAGCGAGTCTGGCGGGAGCATTGCACCGAAGGCTGTGTTGCCCTCTTCGGTCTCGTGGGTTCGTGTGATCGCTGCGATCTCCCCGTTCACGGCGACTGCAACGATTAGATGCTTGTAGGCCCTGTCCCCCGTCGTCACGGTACCCCTCACCCAGGTCGGCAGGACGGGGGCATCCACATCCACATCCCTAAAGCCGGCCGGATCTGCCAGATAGCCCTTGTACGACTCGGTCGGTTGCATGTCGAGGGTTGCAACGCTCACGCCCAGGAGGTCTGCATGGCCGGGGGGCGCCAGGCCGAACGGGCCCTGGGATCCGAAGTGCTCGATCTTGCGAGCCGCCAGTGCTCGTGCCTCCGAGCCGTCGACACCGAACGTGATGACGCCCTCGGTCCCGTCGATCTGGCTGATGAGCCTCTCGGGTCGATCACCCGAGAAGAGCGAGGTGCCGTCCATCGACCACGGCACGTTGATCCCGAGAACATCTGCGATCGTTGGAAGCACATCAACGGTTTCGGCACGGTAGTCGTCCACCGCTCCACTCTCCTGGTGAGGCCTCTTGATGAACAGCGGTATGGCTGCGATGTCTCCAACGGTGTCATCGGTGACTACCCGACGATGACGGATGTCGGGACGGACTGCTACTCCGTGGTCAGCCAGTACAACGATGAGCGCGTCTTCGTACATGTCCTGGCTCTCCAGGTGATCGATGAGATCCACGACGAACGCGTCGACCAGGCCAACCTGCATGAGGTGTCGCTGGTACGCCTGATCGACGAGCCACTCATCACTCCCCCATCCGGGACTCTTGCTGCCGGGAGCACCTCCGTCGCCGACGAATAGCTGTCCAGTCGGCAGGAACTCCCACGGCACGTGCGGCAACAAGACGTGCATGTAGTGCAGGCTCGGCTCTCCATCCGATGGCGTGATGGACTCGAGGAAATCGGCGATGGGTCCGAGCCGACCCGTCTCGTATGCTGCTACTTGGAATCGGCCGATCATGTCGAATTCCCCTGCTTGGTCACCAGAGAAGTTGGACCACGAAGAATCGATGGGTGGAAGGTCCTCGGTCATTTGTGCGGGGAGGAAGAGGTGAGCCGCGACGACTTGCAAATCATCGATCAGCGTGGACCACCGCTCCGAGGCCGGGTACTGCGGCCTGGTGGTATTGGCACATGCGTATTCGGGACACAAGTCGGTCACTGTCTCGACAACGTTGAGGTCGTATGAGTCGCCAAGCAGCGTGAACAGCGTGAAGGGGTGATCTGCAGCGATCGGGATCTTGTTCCCCGGCGGGTTCTTGCCTGACAGAATTGCCGGAAGCGAGTTCTCAGTTTGCTGCTGGATGGTCGTTGCGTTGCGGAACCACGTTCCGTCTTGAGCCAGCCGGGCGAATCCCGGATATACATCTTCCTGGAGGTTGCCGTCGGCGTCCATCAGGGACGCAATCGGGAACTCGTCGAACACGATCATGACGACAGGTGCCGGATTTCCTACGGCTATCTCTGCCGGCTGGGCCACTGCCGCGGAAGCGAAGATCAGTTGGGAAGCCGACGACCCGAAAAGGAACAGGCCAAGTACAACGAGTGGGGCTATCGACGCGAATCGGGCTGCGCTCTGCATTGCCTCGAAGCGGTAGAAGGCAACAGCGACAGCCGCACCGATGCCAAGGGCAAGCGCTATCTCAAGCCTCGGCAACGAACCCATCAGAGACGTGAGTTCGATCACCTGCAAGGCAAGCACACCGCCAAGGAATGCAAGCACCACGCCGTGGAGCAGTCTCCCCGTCGGCTCATGCGCTCGGCCGACCCAGACGATGAGCAGACCAAGGAGAAGAGGAAGCACCAGGGTGAGGATGACCGACAAGGCGACGATGTCGAGGGCAGGCGACGACCTGGCCAGGAAGAACTCCGCGTTGCGACCGAGCAGATCAAGAAGTGGCTGGGCCACGGCGAGGACGAACAACACCACGACCGATACGATCACGTCGAGTGGCCGTACCCCACCGTCCCCATGCGTCCCCGAGGCGTCTGACATCGTCAGACGATAGGTCGGAGTGCAAATAACCGACGTGTGCCGCCGGGGAGCTCCTCTTCGGTCTCGATGGTGAACCACTGAGCAAGATACGAACGCAGCGCATCTTCCGTGTAGTCAGGCTGGATCTCCTGTGGCTTCCTGTTGGCTGTCAGCCCGAGCACCATTGGATCGTCAGGCGCCACCCACTCGAGTACCACCTCCGCGCCAAGGTCTCCCAACCACTCAACAACGGCGCCCAGCGGCACGTTGCGCCCGATCACGAGATGATGGATCACCGCAAGGCAGAGTACGAAATCGGGTGTCGAGCGTTCGATCAATGGAGGTCGCTCAATTCCTCGCCATCCAAGTCCGGGTGACGGATCGGCAAGATCCTGAACGAGAGAGATGATGTTGTCGGGTCCTTCTGCTCGGAGCGACGTGAAGAGGTCGTCGAGAACAGCGGAGTCTGCATCGAGGGCAATGACCTGCTCGGCACTGCGCGCTGCAATTCTCGAGAAGTGGCCGTCGTTCGCACCAAGATCCCACACCGTTGACAGCTCTCGTCCACCGAGAGCGGCCTCGACGAATGCTGCCTTGGCGTCGCGCTGAAGCGCTACGTGATCGCATCCCGTCGCATACTTGTTCCAACGCGTCTTCCCCGGATCCCATGCAAGGCCTGTAACGATCTTGCGAAGCCCCTTGACGTTGACCTCGATCATCTCCTTACTGAATCCCGCTTCCTTGAATTCCGACCGAACATCCCGCCCGGCCTGATCCTGGTTGCGTTCCGTTCTCGCCAACAGCGCAACATGGAGAAGACCGCTCTTGCGCATCAGGTCCCGCTTCGACATGACGTTCTTCATCTGTTCCGCCGTGAACCCGTCTGGTTGGCCCCTGAGCCATGGTTGGAACGGAATACCGACGTTCGCCGTGAGCATCAGCGGGTATAGGAACTGGGCAAGGAACTGCCTGTATCCAACCCAGACCTCGCCTTCGTCGAGTATCTCGAAGGATCCAATGTCGATGAAGACCGGCTTCGACCCGCGCCACTGGATATTGAACGGCGTCGAGTCCTTGAGGATCATGCCCTCTTTCAGCGCAGCGAGAAGCAAGTCCAGCTGAAGGAGGGCAGCCTCGCGCAACATCGAGAAGGTCCACTCGTACGGATACGAGATCACCGGCACCTTCTCGTGACGCAGAACCGCTGCCCATCGATCGTCGGTCAGAGGGAAATCGGTTTCGAGTTCGGTTGCGATGATCGTGCCGTTCTCCACGGCTTTGGCGAAGAACTCGGTGTTGTTGAGTCGCTCCCAATTCTTCAGCGATCGTTCATCGATGAACCGGTGGACCTCACCGTCCTGAATGAAGACCCTGCTGCCGGGGTCCCGATACGATCCCGGGTCGATACGCGGCGAATTGCTGGATGCGTTCTGGCTGTCCACGGCTGCAATCAGT
>CBETWC010000050.1:0-8383 GCA_965539925.1 uncultured bacterium | reverse complement strand
AGGGCTCGCTAGAACCCTCTCCTCTTCCGCTTCTTGATCGACTTCTCCGTGAAGGGTGCTTCCTCGGGGGGAGGTGTCCATGCGGCAAGATCCGCGAGGCGTTCATCGTTGGAGAACATCTTGACGATGGGGACGTTGAGGTCTGCCCGTCGCTGGATGCCGAGGACCTCGTTCACCTGATCCCACTCGACGAGGGTTACGACGAGGCCTTCTTCTCCTGCGCGGGCGGTTCGTCCGCTTCGGTGGAGGTACGTCTTGGGGTCATCGGGAGGATCGAAGTGGACGACGACATCGACACCATCGATGTGCAGTCCTCGAGCAGCAACGTTCGTGGCCACGAGCACGTTGACCTGACCATCGGCGAAGCGTTGCAGGGACTGTTCTCTCTTTCGCTGTGGGAGGTCACCGTGGATCGGAGCAGCCGCAACTTCGAGTTCGCGGAGATCTCTCGAGAGCCGATCAGCTCCGGCTTTCGTGCGCGTGAACGCAAGAACACGGTCGTTGTACTGGGAGATCTCCGTCACGACCTTGGCCTTGTCCATGTAGTGAACCTTCAGGAAGCGGTGTTCCATGCCGTCGATCGTCTCGGTTGGAGAGTCGACTTCGTGGTTTACGGGGTCGCTCATGTACCGATCGATCAGCTCCTTGACCTGATGATCCAGCGTCGCGGAGAACAGGAACGTCTGTCGGTCCTCCGGTATCTGGGACATGATCGCGCGAACCTGGGGCATGAAGCCCATGTCTGCCATCTGGTCGGCTTCATCGATCGCGACGATCTTGATGTCTCGGGGATCGACAGCCTTCCGTTCGAGCAGGTCGATGAGTCGGCCCGGAGTTGCGATTGCAATGGATGCACCCTTGTTCAGCGCGTCGGTCTGTGGTCCCATTGGCGCGCCGCCATACACCGAGACGGCGGTGAGGCCACGGAGTTCGAGCAACGGAGTGAGAGCTCTCGTCACCTGGACCGCGAGTTCACGTGTCGGAACCAGCACCAATGCCTGGGGCCGCTTTGGTTGGGCCTTCGTGACATGCATGATCATCGGAAGGCCGAATGCAAGGGTCTTACCCGAGCCCGTCTGCGCCCTACCGGTGATGTCGAGTCCGGCGAGGGCATCCTGGATGGTCATTTCCTGGATGGGAAACGGCGATGTGATGCCTTGTGATTCGAGTTCTTGGACGAGGTCGTCTGCGATGCCGAGACTCGCGAACGTGGCCGCGGCCTGTTCAGTTTGTTCAGTAGTCATTACCTGGGGCGGGGTAGAGGAGGTGTGCCTTGAGATGAAGGTAGCCGCTAGTCCGGAGTAGTCCGAGTGTTTGCCTTCTACCTCTTGCCTTCTACCTGCTTCCCGTGCCGCCGACCAAGTGCGTAAGTGATCCCTGCCAGGGCAACCGCTCCCGTCCCTGCAGTCGTTCGCTTGACCACCTTCTTGCGTGTGCGGGAGAACTCCACGATCGGCCAGCCTCGGGCGTAGGCAATCGATTCCAGTGCCCGATCCGGGTTTACCGCGACCGGGTGACCAACGATCTCGAGCATTGGCAGGTCGCCGGCGGAATCCGTGTACGCGTACGAGTGGGAGAGGTCGTATCCCTCGGATTCGGCAACGGCAACGATCGCTTCGGCCTTTCCCTCGCCGTAACAGAACGGTGCTGCCAGCTGCCCTGTGTAGACCCCGCCGTCGATCTCGGACACCGTGCCGATGCCTCCGGTCATCTCCATCTCGTCAGAGAACCGACTGACGATCTCAACGGGCGAAGCCGACACGATGTAGGTGGACCTGCCTGCGTCGGCGTGGAGGTCTATGAGGCCGCGTGCTTCGCGCCGCACGTCGTGGAGGAGCTTGGGGATGACCTCGTCCGCGACATCGGTGAATGCAGCTACCGGTACACCCTCAATGGCTTGGAGGATCCGATTCTTGACGGTTTCGGTCTTGTCGTCAGAGGCCCCCGACATCTTGAAAACCACTGCCGATGCTGCGTCCTTGAGCAGTTGACCGGTCGGCATCATCCCGTTGCGGTAGGCCACCCATCCGAATGCGAACACGGAGGACCCGCCAATGATCGTTCTGTCCAGGTCGAAGAACGCGGCGGCCTTCGGCTCGCTCATGACATTGCCCCAATGTGGCCGTCGTCGACGGCGAACAGCAGATCGGCACCGTCCGTCGCGGCTGGAAGCAGGCCGTGGACCTTCGGCAGGAGATTGACGGCATAGAAGCGGGCGGTTGCCACCTTGGAGGCCATCCACGGGTCATCCTCTGCGTTCGGGAGGGCCGCAATGCCCTGACGGGCGAGGTAGTAGCCGCCCGCAAGCGTGCCGAGCATCTCCTGGTACGGGGTTGCACCTGCCATCCGGGCCAATACATCGTCTGAGGAGTTGAGATAGTCGGTTGCGGCTCGGACCGTTGCCACGGCGCTGGCAAGCTGTTCTCGCACATCGGCCAGAGCATCGCCCTGATCAGCTAGCTGTTCGTCCAGGGCCTCGATCTCGGCCAGGTACCCGTCTATGACCGATCCATCGTCCATCGGCAGTTTCCTCATGACAAGGTCGAGCGCCTGAATGCCGTTCGTGCCCTCGTAGATCGGTGCGATGCGAGCGTCCCTGTAGAACTGCGCGGCCCCTGACTCCTCGATGAATCCCGCACCACCGAGTACCTGGATTCCGATTGACGCGACTTCGACGCCACGATCTGTGTTCCACGACTTGGTTATCGGAGTGAGGAGTGCAAGGCGCTCGCCACCCTCTGTTCGTGACTCTTCGTCCTCGGCTCGGTGCATCCGATCCTCGGCGGCCACAGCGTCATAGACAAGGCAACGCATTGCCTCGGTGTACGCCTTCATCGTCATCAGCATGCGCCGAACATCGGCGTGGTCGATGATGTGAGCTGGCTCGTGGGATCCGAGCGCTCTTCCCTGGATGCGGTTCTTGGCGTACTCGGCAGCGTGCTGGTAGGCACGTTCCGCAATGGAGAGTCCTTCGAGGCCAACCTCAAGGCGCGCCTGATTCATCATCGTGAACATGTACCGCATGCCCTGGTTCTCCTCGCCGACCAAGAAGCCGGTGGCCTTGTCGAAGGACAACACGCACGTGGGGCTCGCATGGATGCCAAGCTTGTGCTCAAGGGAGACCGTTTCAACGGAGTTGCGCTCGCCCGGTGTCCCGTCCTCGTCGAGGAGAAACTTGGGAACAACGAACAGCGAGATTCCTTTCGTGCCCACCGGAGCGTCTGGCGTACGTGCGAGAACGAGATGGATGATGTTGTCGGTCAGGTCATGGTCGCCCCAGGTGATGAAGATCTTCGTACCGGTGATCTCGTAGGTTCCGTCGTCGTTCGGGATTGCCTTGGTTCGTACGGCACCAACGTCGGATCCTGCTTCGGTCTCGGTGAGGACCATCGTCCCAGTCCACTCGCTCGAGATGAGCTTCGCCAGGTACTGGTCCCTGAGCTCTTCGCTGCCGTGGCGCGTGAGGAGCGTGATCCCACTCCCCGTGAGCATCGGGTTGAGTGAGAAGGCGAGGTTGGCCGACGTCATCATCTCCGAGATCGTCATCCCGATCGTCTTCGGGAATCCGTGGCCCCCGTATTCGGGCGAACCGGTGACCGCGGTCCAGCCTGCCTCGACGAGCTTCTCCCACACGGGTTTGAACTCATCGGGAGTGACCACACCGCCATCAACGAGTACAGCGCCCTTCTCATCACCGACCTCGTTCGTCGGTGCGAACACCTCAGAGAAGAACCGTGCGGCTTCGTCGAGGACCCCCTCCGTCATGTCCGGGTCGACGTGCTCGAAGTCAGGGAGAGCGATGATCGAATCGATGTCCGCAATCGTGTCGAGGGCGAATGTGATATCTCGTACAGGAGGTGTGTAGTTGGCCATGCGACAAGGATAATGCGGCAGTGTTTGGTCGAACCTGGGGGAGAAAAGACGAAAGACAAAAGACGAAAGACAAAAGACGACGGCGGCCCTCCCCGTCCGTTTCTGCTATCTGCCCTCTACTCTCAGCTTCTCCAGTATGCGGTGGTTCGGGTACTCTCCCATCCGTCCACTTCAGGAGTTCTCCTTGCGCATCCGTCATTTTGCTGTCGTCGTTCTAGTCCTCGGGCTTCTCGCAGCTGCATGCTCTTCGTCGTCGGCAACCGAGTCGGATGCCCCAGCAGCGACCACTACCGCAGGTGGTGAGACGGCACCCGATACGACTTCGACGACCCAGACAACTCCTGAGAAGGGATTCATCGTGCAAGATGGCGACATCGTTGACGTGCACTACATCGGAACGCTCGACGATGGTTCACAGTTCGACTCCTCACGAGATCGAGATGTTCCGTTCACGTTCACCGTCGGAACCGGACAGGTGATCTCAGGGTTTGACGAAGCAGTCCGAGGTGGAGAAGTCGGCGACGTGCGCACTGTGCGCATGGAGGCGAAGGATGCCTACGGCGAGTGGAGCGAGGACAACGTCCTCGAAGTCCCCCTGAATCCGGACCAGGACGATGTCGAGGTTGGCGATGAGGTCTATTTGACGAACGGCCAGCCGGCGATCGTGCTCGAGGTGACCGAAGACACGGTCAAGCTCGATGTCAACCACCGGCTGGCAGGTGAGGCGCTCACCTTCGAGATTGAGATCCTCGCGATCATTCGGGGCTAGCGTTCAACGCACCCTCCCAGATCGCCTGGAAGGTTTCAGACGATTGCGATAGCTCGCTGGCCGTGCCGATGGCGGCCACCTGACCGCGCTCCATCACGATCACACGATCAGCTTGTGCAAGCGCTGCGTGTCGATGGGACACAACGAGTGCTGCCACGTCTGCTCTCGCTTCGAAGAGTCTTCTCCACAAGGTTTGCTCCGTCTCGACATCGAGCGCGGACGAGACATCATCGAGTACGAGCAACTGTGGCACGCGCGTGAACATGCGAGCTGCTGCCGATCGCTGGACCTGTCCGCCGGAGAGGCGAACGCCGCGTGGCCCGATGAGCGTTTCGAGACCCTCAGGCATCGTGTCGATGTCCTTCCGCATCGTTGCTATGTGAATCGACTCCTCGAGTTGGCCATCGGCCAGTTGCGCTCCGAGCACCAGATTGTCTTCGAGCGACATCGAGAACAGGCGCGGTACCTGGGGTGTGTAGGCGACTCGAGGCGGCACCAGGAACGAAGACGGATCGTCAACGATCTGTCCGTTCCACGCGATGGTGCCCCGCGATGCCGGCAGCAGGCCGAGGATCGTGCGGATCAGGGTTGTCTTCCCCGACCCGATCCGTCCGGTCACCACGATGAATTCACCGAGACCGATGTCAAGGTCGATGCCTTCGATGCCGTTCGTTGAGTCCCCGTAGTGGTAGCTCAGATCCCGGATCGACAGCGTCTTGAACGGCGCTGGCTTCTCGATCAGCAGCGTGCCTATCGGTTCCTCGTCATCGAGTCCGAGCTCTGTGCTCCGCATGATGCGACTCCACGGCTCACCCGACAGCGCTGCAGTCAGTCGTTCCGCGCTGACGCGTCCCTGTTTCGCTCTGGCGATGAACACCCCGTAGAAATAGGCCGTTTCTGTGACGTGATGCAACAAGAACACGAACAGAGCGAACTCGCCCAGCGAGATGCCGGCGTCGCCGGTAGCGGTGAGCCTGCCGGCGGCCATCAGCAGAATGAGTCCTGTTCCTATGTTCACCGTGTTGCGGAACACAGCTTCGATGACAGCCATGAGCGTGCGATCTCGCACCATCATCGTCTTGCGGTGATCGTTCAGTTCGATGAAACGATCGAGCATGTCGGATTCAGCACCTGCCACCTTCACTGATTGTGTCGCGGTGAACGTCTCGCCCAGGAATCCGGTGATGGCTTCGGTTGCGTCCCGCGCCTGCCTGCGGTACTTCCGAACCAGTCCGCCGGTCCGATTCGACACGATGCCGACGATGACCACCGGAACAGCGATCACGACCGTGATAGTCGGATCGATGGACCAGAGAATCCAGAACGAAATCGAGCCAGCAACAAGGGCACCGACGAAGTCGACGAAGAGATCGAATGGCTCGATCACATGCTCGATATCGTCGCGGAATCTGCTCACGACTTCGCCAGGAGTCTCTTCCAAGCCAGCAGCACCGGGCAGCTCGTAGATTCTGACAAGGAGGTTCCGTCGCATGGTCGCTGCCGTACGAAACAGCAGCGATGCATGGTTCCTCATACCCAGGAAGATGAATACCGATCGAACAGCCGCGTAGATGAACACGGCTGTCACCAGCAACGTGAGCGTTGACACGGTCATCCCTTCGACAAGCGCGTCGAAGTAGCGGGCTGCTATGAGCCCGATGAGAATCGGAAGTGTCCAGATGGACACCCATATGAACAGCGCAAAGCTGTAACGGATGGGCTGTCTCCGGATCATCCCCACAAGGATCCTGGCGAATACCGGAGTTGGTTGTGTGGTCATACCAGTGCTTCTTCCATGCCGGTCACGAGGAGACGTGCGAATCTCGAGTTCGGATCTGCCTGAAGTGCTTCACGTGCCCCGTACTCGATGACACGTCCGTCTTCGAGGATCACGATGTCATCGGCTCGTGCCACCGTCTCGAGGCGGTGAGCGATCAAGATTGCGGTCCTGTCCTCGAGGAGGTGGTCCACGGCTCGTTCCAGCAGAGCCTCCGTGGCGGGGTCAAGTCGCGATGACGCCTCATCGAGCACGACAACTCCGGGGTTGCGAAGGAAGACCCGAGTGAACGCAAGTAGCTGTGCCTGGCCAGCCGACAGACCCCCACTGCCTGACTCGAGCATCGTGTCGAGTCCATCGGGCAGCGACTCGAGCCATTCATCGAGTTCAAGTCGATGAATGACGTCAGCGAGCCTCTCGTCAGCAATCGAACTGTCGAAGAACGTCAGGTTGTCGCGGATCGACGCTCGGAACAGCTGTACGTCCTGTGTGACCATGGCCACTCTGTGCCGAAGCTCGGCGAGTCCGATATCCCAGGTTGCGCTCCCGCCTACGACTACCTCACCCTGTTGGGGTTCATACAGTCGTGTGGTCAGTCGGGCAATTGTTGACTTGCCCGATCCCGTTCGCCCGAGAAGACCCACAACTCGACCAGGTTCGATGTCGAATGAGACGTCATCGAGCACGATCTCGTCGCCAGCCTCGTCGTCATAGGCGAAAGTCACGTGGTCGAATCGGACCCGGAGCGGCCCGTCAGCCAGCAAATGGTCAGCCCTCTGGGGCAGAGCCGTCTTGCGCGCGAACAGTGCCTCGACCCTGTCGATCGAAGCGCCAGCCTTCTGAAGGTCGATGAGCTGTTCCCTGATCTGTTCGATCGGATAATGTGCCATCTGGACGTATTGGAACACCAGGTACACGGCTCCGAGCGTGAGCGTTCCGATCCCGAACAGCCAGGAGCCCATCACGAAGACAACAGCGAGCGACAAGAAGTAGAGAGCCATTGAGGCACTCCACATCATCGCCCAACCGGTCCAGCCGCGAACTATCTGTGGGAGCCACTTCTTCTGGATCGCGTCGAACCGCGACAGCATGAAGCCGGTTGCACCGTTCGCTTCGATGTCCTCGGTTCCGTCGATCTGTTCGCCGATGAAGCCGTACATCTCGGCGCTCGTCGCCCGTATCTCCTTGTGCCACGGCACCGTGACACCGTGGAGCCTGAATAAGCCAAGGAACGTGAGCGAGGTCAGGACAGCGATCATCAGACCGACGATCCACGACTCCAACCAGATGAGGACGAGGATGCCGACGAGCAGAACAGCGTTGCCAACGACCTTGATCATCATCGATGAGAAGAAGTTCGACAGTGCTGTGACGTCGCCATCGATCCGCTCGATCAACTCGCCAGGACTCGTGCTCTTGTGGAAACCCATATCGAGGTGCATCACATGGTCCGTGAGATCAGCTCGGAGCTGGTTCGTTGCGGACCAGCCGATCTGTTCAGCGAGATAGGTCGCCCAAATGGCCAGGAGCTGATGAACGACTGCAATGACCATGAATGCCGCGGCGATTGGGATCAGCTCGGAAGTCGACTCACCGCCGGTGGCACCATCGATGAAGCGCTTGATCAGCTGCGGGTTCGCGAGCTGAAGCACAATCGTGGCGAGAAGGATGAACGCCAGCAGTATTGCTTTGGTGCGATGTGGCCGGAGATATCCGGTGAAGAGTCTGAAATATGCTCGTACGGGAATCATGAGTGGTCCTTGCGGAATCGAGGGTCGAGACAGGAGCTGTCAACGGTGTGTCGTCACCGGAGATGGGTCTCGAGAGCGGGGAGAAGGCTGCGGTTACAGCATTTTCGGGCGCGCGGGAGCCGGTGATGATGGATTTGGCGAAAACAGCCTTCTCATCGACCCTCCTCAGTCGCTAGCCCGGTCCCCAAGGACCAGATGCCTACATGCTCGCGG
>CBETWC010000049.1:0-8404 GCA_965539925.1 uncultured bacterium | reverse complement strand
GCCTCATCGGAGGCGTCGGGTTCTACCTCATCGATTCAGGCTGGTTCCTCGCCGCATCCATCTTCCTTGCAACGCTTGGTGCCACAATGCTCACACCCTCGTTCGGAGCGCAACGCGCTGAACTGTTCCCCACGCGTGTTCGCGCAACGTCTTCGGCATGGGTGACAAACGTCGCCATCGTGGGATCGATCGCCGGCTTCGCCACGGGAGGAATCCTGATCGACCGGATCGGACTCCCAGCAACCGTGTCAACGCTGGGTGTCGGCGTCTTGATCTCGGTGTTCCTGGCTACGCGCCTACCTGAGACCATGGGGATGGATCTTGTTCGGCGGAAAGCGGCCCCCACCGATGCCAACCTGCGAACGCCACGAGACGGCTGAGAACGAGCACCGTCAGCGCAGTCCAGACGCCGATGAGCGTGCTGCCGATGACGAGAAGGACTGCAACGGTCAACGCGGCACCCATGACCATCGACACTGCCATGAAACGGAAGGCACTCATGCCGATACCGATGCCGTCCCACACGTAGACCAGAGCCGTAAGCGGCTGGAGCACGATCACGAACCACACGATCGACCCGAGGAAGTCCTCGACCACCGGCTGGGCGGCGAACACGCCAGCGACAAACGGCTCGAGCAACCCGAGGCCGATAGCGAGAACCGATCCCGCGATGAAACCGAGTGCGAGCAGGCGGTTCGCGATCTCCCTCGCGGCTATGCGATTGCCCACACCGATGTCGCTTCCGATCATCGCCATGGCTGCTACCGCCAGCGAGTCGAGAACGAACGACATGAACAGCCACGTCTGGAGCGCTATCTGGTGCGCTGCCACCTCTGCAGTGCCGATCCGCGTAGCAGCGAACGTGGTGGCAGTGAGAGCGAACAGCAGAGCCATGGAGCGAAGCATCATCGGCCAACCGTCGTTGACGATCCGTCCGAGGCCAAGGTTCCGGATTCCAGCGCTGCTCCCGTCGAGCCCGAACCTGACCCTGTCCCGGCCGAACAGCAGCACCAGGAAGCCTGCCGCTGCAATGGTCTGGCTGACAACCGTCGCCCACGCTGCGCCAGCGACACCGAGACCCATTCCGAAGATGAGAATCGGGTCAAGAACGATGTTCACCACATTCATGCCGATCGCGACGTACAGCGGTGTACGCGTGTCCTGATGCCCGCGATACACGCCGTGCCCAACCATTGCCAGCAGCATCGCCGGTAGCGAGAGCACACGGATCTGCAGATAGGTCGCTGACAGTTCGAGCACCTCACCCTTGGCTCCGAACGCGTCAACGATCAACTCGGACAGCGCGCCGACAATGAGGGCCAGCAAGAGGCCGAGACCGACCGAGATCAGGAGTGCGCCCTTGGTGATGCCTCCGGCGCGTTCTGGCGAACCCCGGCCGACCTCTCCCGCAATCAACGGCGTGATCGTGACATGGATGAAGTTGAACACCGCGAACACGGCACCGAACACCGCAGACGCCACAGCTAGGGCGGCGAGTTCGACCGTACCGAGACGACCGACCCAGGCCGTGTCGACGATCGAAACAAGCGGATCGATGGCAAGCGTGCCAAGTGCGGGAATCGCCAACGCAGCAATCGCCCGATCCCTCGGATTCCGCCGAAACGCCTGAACGAAGGTCATCCTATCCCAGCTGCGCCATCCGGGCTTCTGCCTGACACCTGACGCCTGATACCTGATTCCTTCTTCTCATATCCACACCTGTCACGCAGTGGGCACTCCCAGCACCGCGGCTTCTTTGCGTCACATACGTCCCGGCCGAAACGGATGACGGTCATGGAGATCTCTGCCCATCGCTCCTTCGGATACAGGGCCTTGAGATCCCTTTCGACTTTCTCCGGGTCGGTGTTGGGGGTCAGACCGACACGGTTCGCCACTCGCTTGACGTGCGTGTCCACGGCGATTGCCGGAATGTCCCACACCTCTGCCAATACAACGGACGCGGTCTTGCGTCCAACTCCACGAAGCTCGATGAGTTGGTCGAGGTCTGCAGGAACCTCACCACCGTATTTGTCGACGAGATCCCCAGCGAGGGTGATGATGCTCTTCGTCTTCTGGCGGTAGTAACCGGTCGAGTAGATGATCTGCTCGACGTCTTCGGGATTCGCACCCGCAAGATCATCTGGCGTTGGATATCGATCGAACAGCGCGGGCGCAACCTTGTTGACGTTCTCATCGGTCGTTTGAGCTGACATCACCGTCGACACCAGCAGTTGCCACGGATGCGTGTACTCGAGAGCGGTTCCTGTGTCCGGGTACAGCTTCACAAGGCGGTTCAGGATCACCCTGGCGTTACGGCGCTCTTCGACGGAGGGTTGATTCGTCATGGGTCCTACGAACCCACGATGACAATGACGAGGCCCAACCCAATGTACAAGGCACCCGCAACAACCTGCCAGAACGCGCGTGGGTTTGCCTCAGGCCTGAGACCCTTCTGGAGTCGCTCGTGAGGCGTCACCTTGAAACTGGAATTCGCCTCGGGCTGGGCTTCGTCCACCCTTCGAGTCCCGAAGAGAGCGCCCATCGCGCCCATGCCGAGATTCGTGTACCCACCGCCGGAGGAGCCTCCAGCGAGGAGGAACACGACGCCGTAGAGGATCACGGCGTAGCCAACGGTCGAGGCGAGCGGAATGTCACTGATCAGCCATATCACGATCCCGATTGCAGCCGTCACGAGAAGCCCGATGCCGAAAGTCACCAGGTAGTCGGGCATCCGGTCCTTCAGGGACAAGGGCTCTTCAGCGCCCGGTGGGATCATGGGTTCCATGGAGAGGGAGCGTACCGGGGTGCGTGTCAGTTGGGGGCCACGGACCGCCCGAGCAGATGAAGGCAGCCGACGATTCCCCCACCGATGATGACGATAGCCCCGGCGAGCACCACAAGCAGCTCCATCAGCGTGAATGCGGACGTTGCGCACGTGCCAAGGCCCGTTGGGCACAGGCCGAGGCCTGTCCCACCGACGACGAGGCCGAGAAGCACAACGGCAGGAACGGCAACCACAACGAAGAGCAACGCGACCAGACCGCCGAGCAGCAATCTCACAAATACCATGTGGAGAGGCTACATCGGGATCGAGTATTGCTGACGTACCCGGGGGCGTGTACGGTGCCACGAAACGCTCCTGAGAGGCTGTCCGTGACCACCGGCGCTATCGCACCCCCTGCATATCACATCGAGGAATTCACCAAGGACGAACGAGAGATCCTCACTCGCTACTTCACAGACATCGATGGACCCGTGTTCGCGATCCGGGGGCTCCCGGAGGTCGTCAAGGGTGCCCTCTTTGCACGATACAGCCGGTCCCCGAAGTCGGTACGACGCCTGTTCATCGACGAGTTCGCCGCGGATGCGAACCTCGGGATTGCGAACATCGCCTCGATGTCAGATGACAATGGCCAGGTGGGCCGGGAGCGAGCCGAAGGTCTCTATGACCGTGTGTTCACCCAGTTCGGTGATGACTCCGTCGCTCAGTTGGGAGCCGCCCATCTCGCAGTTGAGCAGGCATCCAACGTCCTCACCAAGGTGCTCGAATGGGGCAGGCTGGCATCGTATCTCGAGCAGTCGACGCGTTACATCTTCTATGACCAGAAGCTGGGCGACCGCTATCGATACCAGATCCCGCAGGAACTCGCCTCCCACGGCCTGGCCGATCGCTTCAACTCCGACATGGACTGGATGTTCTCCGCCTACAGCGATGTCGTCGCCAGGCTTGTTGCCTACTACGAAGAGCTGTATCCGAAGCAGCCATCCGACTCACACTTCGTGTGGACGTCGACGATCCGCGCCAAGGCTTGCGACGACGCGAGGGGACTCCTGCCCGCTGCCACCCAGTCAAACGTAGGGATCTTCGCCTCCGGGCAGGCATACGAATCCTTGCTGCTTCGCATGCGTGCCAATCCTCTCGAGGAGATCCGCTGGTTTGCCGATGCCATGCTCGGAGAGCTTCAGAAAGTCATCCCTTCATTCATGAAGCGAGTCGATGTGCCCGACCGCGGTGGGGCGTGGGTTGACTACTTCGCTGATGTAGCCCAGGCGATGGATGCCAGGGGCTCGACATTGGATGCGACGCCTGGGGACACGCCATCGGTCACACTCGTCGAATTTGACCCTGAGGGAGAGCGGAAGGTCGCTGCGGCAAGCCTCTACTCCCACACCAATCTCCCTGATGCCCAATTGAGGGAGCTCGTGCGTGGGATGGATGAGAGCGAGATCGACGATATCTTCGCCGATCTCGTCGGCAACAGGACGAACCGGCGCCACAAGCCGGGCAGAGGGATGGAGCAGACGTTCTATCGATTCGATGTGCTCTGCGACTACGGGATCTTCAGGGATCTCCAACGCCATCGCATGATGACTCTCGATTGGCAGCAGCTCACCCCAGACCACGGCTACGTGACACCGGAGTCGATCATCGACATCGGGGTCGAGGGTGTCTGGGACGAGGCGATGGGACGTGCGTCGGACCTCTACGCGACGATCAGCGATTCGGTTGGCTCCCGTGTTGCCCAGTACGCCGTTCCGTTTGCGAATCGCATCCGTTTCTACATGAACATGAATGCACGAGAGGCATTCCACATGCTCGAGCTGAGGACCCAACAGGGCGGACACCCTGACTACAGGGCCGTCTGCCAGCAGATGCACCTCCAGATCCGCGACGTTGCGGGTCATCGGCGGATCGCCGAAGCAATGGCGTATGTCGACCACAACGACTATGACCTTGCACGCCTCGAGACAGAGCGCAGGGCTGCAGCAAAGAGGGCAGCCCTGGGTATCGAGGACCCCTCAGCCTGAGATCGGAATACGTAGGACGAGCTCACCATCATCGACCGCCCATGAAGCTGACCCGATGAGGGAGTAGTCGAGGTAGTCCTTCTCTGCTGCCTCGATGAATTGCTTGCGCGCAGCGCCTTCGAGCGGCGGCACACCACGCTCTTTCACCGCCTCAGCCCTGTCCTTGAACCGCTGCAGGAATTCGTCCATATCAAGTTTCGCCATGAGGCTCTCCCGGTCGCTCCAACCGTAGACAGTAACCAGAAGACGAAAGACATAAGACAAAAGAATCGAGAATCAAGAATCTAGATTCAAGAATCTAGATTCAAGAACCGACAGTTGGTTCTTGCTTGACGCTTGACTCTTGACTCTTGACTCTTTCGTCCTTTGTCTGCGAGCGCCAGCGAGCCGATAGGCTGGCGGCATGGCAAAGACCCGGCTGATCTTCGTTTCGGGCAAGGGCGGCACGGGGAAGTCCGCGGTTGCTGCCGCCACAGCGATCGACTTCGCACGACGCGGCCATCGGGTGCTCGCAATAGACATGGCCGGCGCTGCCGGGCTTGGCTCCCACCTTCGGTCTACAAGACTCGAATACGATCCCGCCGAGGTACGGCCAGGACTCTTTGCGATGGTCATGAACAGGCCAGATGCGCTTGACGAGTACCTCAAGGCGCAGCTCCATGTTCCCCGAGGTGCTCCCACCCGCCACATCAGCGCCGCCCTCGCGATCCTCGCCGACACCGCTCCTGGTGTCCGGGAGATCATCAGCATCGGGAAGCCCATAGGCGAGACACTCAGCGGCAACTGGGACGTCATCGTCGTCGACGCTTCGTCCCTGGGTCAGTTCCAGTCATATCTCAGCGCTCCACGAACGATCTCTGAGCTGGTACCAACGGGGACCATGCGCCGGCTCGCCGGTCGAATGCGAGCGACGTTGCTCGACGAGGAAGTCACATCGATCCACCTCGTCACTACCCCGACAGAACTGCCGACTCTCGAAACCAGAGAAGCGATCGCCACGATCGCGAAGGAGAAGCTCGGGCCAGAGCCTGTGGTCGTCCTCAATCGACTGCTTCCATCATCAGGTTTGTCCACCTCTGATCTCTCACATCTTCCGGAAGGACCGGTTGGCGAGGCCGCAACGCTCCAGATCGACCTTGAGACGGAACAGACCCACTGGGCCAATGAGTTGTCACCAACCGTCTCGCTGCCATATCTGTTCGGTGTCTTCACCCCAGGTGAGGTGGCGGAGCAGCTCGCTGACAGGATCGGCGGATTCGAATGACGTCGACGTTGATCGTCACAGGGGCTGGCGGCGTCGGCAAGACGACGCTGTCCGCTGCCCTCGCATCCGCCATCTCACAACAGGGCAAGGCCACACTCGTTCTTACGATCGACCCGGCCAAGCGGCTCGCCGACGCACTGGGTATCGACGGACTTGGAGATACGCCGACCCGGATCAAGGGCTCCGAGAACATGTGGGCAGCAATGCTCGATGCGTCTGCTTCCTGGGAAGCGATCATCCACAGATACGCCGACCCTCAGGTCGGCGAGCGACTCCTTGCCAATCCCTACTTCCGGGCGATCGCTGATCGCTTCCCCGCGGCGCAGTCCTACGCGGCAGGCGAGCGGATGGCCGAGTACATCGAGACGAAGAGATTCGATGTCATCGTGGTCGACACTCCCCCATCGGGCGGTGGCATCGACTTCTTCCAAGCCCCCGCAATGGCGAACGATCTCATCTCGGGGAAGCTGTTGAAGTGGCTCACTGGAGCGAACATCCCTGGCAGGGGCATCATCTATCGATTCACAGCGAAGCCGGTCCTCAAGATCGCAGATGCCGTGCTCGGGGGACCCATGTTGAGCGAGATCACTGATTTCCTGCTCGACCTGCGCACGATGTACGACACGATATCCGTGCGGTCCCGTACGATCGAGGGCTATCTCAAGAAGGCCACAACGATCGTTGCCACGACGGCAGACCCCACTCCGATCCATGAGACACGCCGCTTCTTCAGCGAGCTCGAAGGCTCCGACATCAAGCCCGAGGCGATCCTGTTCAACCGGAAGCTGCCCGATTCCTGGGTTGACGCGGCAGACACACCGATCCTCGGTGTCGACGATCCCGCGCTCCGGGCAAGGGCCAAAACGAATCTGCGTCTCTGGGCGTCCGAGGCCCGGCGGCAGTCCGATGCCGCTGACGAGATCTCGGCGCGGTATCACGTCCCCATCTACCCCGTCCCCTGGACCACGCCGCCACCCCAGACCCTCGAGGCCCTCGAATCCCTGGTCGCTGGATGCGGAATCGTGGAAGACCTCGATCTGGGTTAAGAGCTGTCAGCTATCAGCCAGCAGCCAGCGGAAGAAAGACGACTGCGAGCTCTGCGTGGGTTCTGGCTGATGGCTTCTGGTATCTGGTATCTGGTATCTGGAGTCTGACGCCTGACTAGAAAATTGCCGAAGGGCCCAGGAGTTCTCTTAATTCCGCGAAGAGCGCTGATCGTGGTTCGACGTTGTGTTCTGCGCCAACACGCAGCACCTTCTCGTCGCCGTCGGATGTCATGTGGATGTACACGGGAGCCGAACCGGGATGGTTCGTCAACACGGATTTGAGGCTCTCGACAACCGATGAGGAGAGGCGCGAGGCGGGCACCCGTACCCGTACCGTGCGATCCTCGGAGAGCTCGGGTTCTGAGATGGACTGCACTATGAACTTCACATCGTCACCACGGTGGTCCACACGTCCACGCATGACGACTATTGCGTCCTCACGGATCATCGGCCCATGCTGCGCGACGGTCTTGGGGAACGCCACCGCCTCGACACTTCCCTGGAGATCCTCGACGGAGAAGTAGATCATCGGATCGCCCTTGCGCGTGTACCTGCGATTGAGAGAACCGATCACGCCGGCAATCGTCGCTTGGGAACGGTCCTCACGATCCCACAGCCCCGGAATCGGTGTGTCGGTCATCCTGGACAGCATCTTCTCGATACCGAGGAGCGGGTGATCAGATATGTAGAGACCAAGCATCTCCTTCTCGAACGCAAGACGGACCTTCTTGTCCCATTCGTGATCAGCGATCTCGCGCGTCACGTCGCTGACGTCGGAGTCTTCTCCGCCAAAGAGGCTGTATTGCCCAGCTTCCTCAGCCCTCCTGCGGTCAAGCGTCGCATCGACGACCTGATGCACGATCTCGAGCAGCCCACGCCTTGAGTGGCCCATCGAATCGAAGGCCCCCGCCTTGATCATGGATTCAATCGTGCGCTTGTTGAGCACTTGGATGTCGACCCGGTTGATGAAGTCGAAGAAGTCCTGGTAATCGCCATTTTCAACACGTTCGGCAACGAGCAGATCAGTGACTGCCTCGCCGACATTGCGCACAGCCGAAAGCCCGAAGACGATCTCGCCGTCTGCTGCCATGAAGTCGCGTTCGGACACGTTGACACCGGGAACGAGAACCGGAATCTCCATCATCCTGCATTCGTGGAGATACGCAGCGGTCTTGTCCTTGTCCTTCTTGACGGACGTCAGGAGCGCCGCCATGTACTCGGCCGGGTAGCGCGCCTTCAGCCATGCTGTTTGATAGGCAATGAGAGCGTACGCGGCCGAGTGACT
>CBETWC010000048.1:0-8411 GCA_965539925.1 uncultured bacterium | reverse complement strand
GCTCGAGATCCAGATGCCCAACTGGGAGGGCGTCACCGAGAAGGCCGTGATCGATATCTTCAAGACCACCCGGCACCGGACACCTGACGAGTGGTGGGATGGCCTTCCCGGTGGAGAGTCGTTCCGAGACTTCCACAATCGGGTCACAACCGCTCTCGACGCGCTTCTCGCCCGGCGAGGCATCACTCGAAACCAAGAGGATCAGAGACTCTGGGACGTTGCGAAGGACCCGGGCAGAATCGTGATCGTGGCCCATGGTGGTACCAACTCCGTCTGCCTGACACACCTCATGGGAGCACCGCCCTCGCCATGGGAGTGGGAGAAGTTTGTGCTCTTCCACGCATCGTTCGCCAGGGTAAAGTTCATCCCCCTTGCCGGCGGACACGTACCGAGCCTCCGAACGTTCAATGACCAGGAGCACATTCCGATGGAGCTGCGGTCAAGGTGAAGAAGATTCGAGAATCAAGAATCAAGAGTTGAGATGAACCGACCCTTGTCGACTGCGACCGTCGCGTGTACGTTCGAAGTACCCCGACGAAAGGGCACGACGTGTCACGACCAATCCACTTCGAATTCCATGGAGACAATCCGGAAGCGTCGGTGACGTTCTACGCGCACGTCTTCGGCTGGGAGACCCAACGGTGGGGAGACATGGAGTACTGGCTGCAGCTCACAGGTGATGGCCCCGGAATCGACGGCGCAATCGCCCCAACGCAGGAGCACCGTCAGAAGGTCGTTGTCACGATGGACGTCGAAGATGTCGAGGCCTCTCGGGCCAAGGTGATTGCAGCCGGTGGCACGGTCACGGTGGATCGCTCACCGGTTCCCGGTGTCGGCTGGCTCATCATGGCGACAGACCCCAACGGCGTCCTCTTCGGGATGATGCAGGCCGACGAAACTGCTGGCTAGCCAGCAGTCGTATTGCGTAGTGCGTAGTACGACTCTCCGAAGGACCGTGATGCTCACGTATGTCGCACACTATCTACCAAGGCGAAGCCCAGCTCTGCTTCGCTACTTGCCGTAGCGGCGTTCTCTCTTCGTGAAGTCGCGCATGGCGCGCAGGAAGTCGATGTGGCGGAAGGCGGGCCAGTAGACGTCGACGAATGAGTACTCGGCGTAGGCGGCCTGCCAGAGGAGGAAGCCGGAGAGACGAGCCTCCCCGGACGTGCGCAGTACGAGATCGGGGTCGGGGAGATCCGAGGCGTACATGCGGGCGGAGATGCTGTCCCTGTCGACGTACTCAGCCATCGCCTCGGCCGATACGCCATCGGCTGCGAGCTTGGTCAGTAGCTCCTTGACGCCATCAACGATCTCCTGACGACCACCGTACGCGAGGGCGATCGTCACTCGTCGTGGACCTGTGGAGCATCGTTCCTGCAGACGTTTCGTGGCCTCGACGAGGTCCGAGGGAAGTTGATCGAGGCTTCCAATGAAGCGAACCGTCACATCTTTGCCAGCCGGTGTCTCCGGAATCCGATCGAAGAGCTCGATCAATACGTCGTAGTACGGCCGCAGCTCTTCGTCAGGCCGTTGAAGGTTCTCCGTCGAGAGCAGCCAACACGTGACTGCAGGGATCTCGAGTTCGGCTGTCCAGCCGAGGAACTCAACGAACTTGTCCATACCGACCCGATACGAGGCCGCGTAGTCGGGCAGGCCCTCGGCACGCGCGTAGCGTCTGTGCCCGTCATGGATCACTCCGATATGGCTTGGTAATCCGTCGCGATCGAGTGTTTGGAGCAGTCGCTGCTCATAGACCTGATACAGCGGCTTCTTCAGGCTCTTGGGAACGTGCACCGACACTCCTCGTCGACATCGGCAGTACCGAGCCTAGAAGACTCCGAAAGCAAGGCTCGTTGTCTCACCCTCACGAAGCAGAGACTTGCCCATTCGAGAAGCAGCTTGCCTCGGTAGCTTCTCTCGTCGATACTCTCTGCGTCATGGAGATACCTCGCTGGACCCTCGGCAAGATGCAAAACCCCATCCGTGGGTTCCTGCACGGCGGAGCCGCGGTTGCAGCCCTGATCGGGACCGTGTTCCTTGCTTGGGTATCACCCAATTGGGGGATTCGGATCGGTGCGATCGTCTTCGGACTCGCCATGGTTGCGCTCTACACGACGAGCTCGCTCTACCACGCGATCCCCTGGCGCGAGAAGTGGAAGAAGCGCATGCAGCGCCTCGACCACTCGATGATCCTCGTCCTTGTCGCAGGCACGTATACCCCGGTCGCCATCGCCACCCTCAATGGCTGGCTGCGCTGGACGGTCCTCGGTATTGTGTGGGGCATCGTTGCCACCGGAGCGATTCAGCACGGGTTCTTCCCCAGGGACAAGCAGACATTCTCAATGGCTCTTGCCATGACGATGGGCTGGCTCGGGACCACGATCTCGTGGAAGTTCGTCCAGGAGCTCGGCTGGGGCGGTGCGGCACTCGCCATCATCGGCGGAGCCATCTACTCAGTGGGTATGGTGCTGCTGATCACGAACAAGCCGCGCCTATGGCCGCGGGTGTTCTCCTACCACGAGGTGTTCCACGTCATGGTGGTTGCGGCAACCAGCGTGCACTTCGTGATGATCTGGCGGTACGTGCTCCCGCACGCTGCCTGATCCTTACGCCTGGCATTTACGGCTGAGCCGCTCCCGGAAGTGCTGGACCCGGTACACGGATGAGCAGCAACCGGCCTTCTTCGTAGCCACCGTTGTGGAAGCCGTAGGTCTCGCCCTTGTCTATGTGGAGAACATCTCCACGCCCAAGCCGGAAGATCTCTTCATCGACCTTGAATTCGATGTCGCCGACAAGCACGACGTACATCCTGTGATCCTTCTCGGAAATCCGAGGAGTCCTGTCGGCACCGATCGGGACGATGACCTCTGCGAACGACGATCCGCTGTAGGCGTCCGGCGTGAGTTCCCTCAGCTCGAAATCACCGAAAACAAACGGTGTCGCATCTCGATAACGCTTCAGTTCCATAGGTCAATCGTACCAACGACAAACGATGAACGATCCACGACAAACGACTCCGCACGTCTTTCGTCTTTCGTCTTTCGTCTTTCGTCTTTCGTCTTTCGTCTTTCGTCTCTTCCTGTCATACCCGCTCGATACGTTGTGGACATGGACACGATGACACTTGTACACACCACCAAAACAGAGAACCTGATGGCCATGAGCAAGAGAGAGCTCGAGGCATGGTTCGACGCCGGCGGACTCACCGTTGAAGTTGTTGCCAACTGTGCCGATCCGACTTGCCCCGACTGCATGACGATCGAACCGGCGAGGACCGCGGCCTGACTGCCTAGGAGGCCAGGTACTCCTTCAGCGCCTCGATCTGGGTGGCAACCGAAGCCATGGACCCCCCGCCGTGGGTTGCACGAGAGGTCACCGAACCAGCAACATCGATCACAGCAAGGTCGGACGGCTCGAATCTGACATCGAAGTCGACAAGCTTCTCCTCGCTGAGGTCTGCAAGGGACTCCCCGCGGGCAACAAGCTCGGCAACGAGGCCTCCAACCAGGTGATGAGCCTCCCTGAAGGGGGTACCACGCCGCACGAGTGCTTCGGCGAGATCAAGGGCAGTCACCCAGTCAGAAGGATCGGGGGTGTGGAAATCGGCCGTTGCCAACATGCCCCCGAGCGCATCGAGAGCACCGGCGAGCGTGTCGTCTGCGTGGAAGACGATCCGCTTGTCCTCCTGGAGATCCCTGTTGTAGGTCATGGGGAGACCCTTCTGCAGCGCTGCGATCGCCGTGAGATCCCCGACCGTTGTTGCTGCCTTCCCGCGGACAAGTTCCGCGATGTCTGCGTTCTTCTTCTGCGGCATCGCGGAGGAACCGGTTGTGTAGGCATCGGAGAACGTGACCCAACCGAACTCGCTGGTCGACCACAGAAGCAACTCCTCGGACAGGCGCGACAGATGCAGCATCGCCTGGGTCGAGCACCACACATACTCGGCAGCGATATCGCGGGAACCGACAGCATCCATGGAGTTGTCGAATACGTCAGCCATGCCGAGCAGCTCTGCCGAGATCTCTGCATCGAGAGGGAGTGACGATCCCCCTGACGCTCCGGCTCCGAGCGGTGAGACATCGATGCGGACTGTGGCATCGACGAATCGTTCGGCGTCTCTCTTGAGCATCCACGCGTAGGCAAGCAGGTGATGGGCCAACGGGATGGCCTGCGCCTGCTGGAGATGGGTGTAGCTCGGGACAACCGTGTCGCCGACGGATTCGGCCATATCGACGAGCATCACAATGAATGCCCTCAACTGGTCGATACGATCGGCCGCTGAGCGCTTCAGGTAGAGCCTGAGGTCAAGGGCGACCTGATCGTTCCGGGAGCGGCCTGTGTGCAGCTTCCCTGCAAGCTCTCCGATGATGTCACCGAGCCTGCGCTCAACAGCCGAGTGGACGTCCTCGTCGGAGTCGAGGAACACGAACGTGCCCGCACCGGCCTCATCCATGATCGCATCGAGGGCTTCGAGCATCGCAGCTGCCTCACCCGCGCTGAGGAGGCCGACACGCCCGAGCATCGTGGCGTGGGCAATCGACCCCGTGATGTCGTCGATGAGCATCCGCCTATCCGACGTGTCCACCGTGAACCGCCAGAGCGACTCGGCAGGCCCCTCATCGAACCGACCACCGGACCACAAAGTCATGGTCGCACTCCGTGCTCAGACGAAAGACAAAAGACGAAAGACAAAAGACAACCGTCGTCAATCGTGAGTCGTTTGTCGTTCATCGTTCATTCACCTTCGCCCAGCCTCTTCTCTGCAAAGGTGCGGAGCCGGAGCGACTGCAGGCGTATGAAGCCCTCTGCGTCTGCTTGGTTGTACACATCATCTGCCTCGAACGTGACCGTAGCCTCGTCATAGAGGCCTTTGTCGGAGCGTCGACCCTCGACGGTCGCTTGGCCCTTGTACAGCTTGAGCCGCGCCTCACCTGTGACCGGCTTCTGCACATCATCCATGAAGGACTGGAGGGCCTCACGCTCTGGAGCGAACCAGAAGCCGTTGTAGACCATCTCTGCGTACCTGTTCGAGAGTTCATCACGCAGGTGGGCAACCTCGCGGTCGAGCGTGAGCGACTCAACGGCGCGATGAGCGTGATAGAGCAGCGTGCCTCCCGGTGTCTCATAGACGCCACGGCTCTTCATCCCTACGAATCTGTTCTCGACGATATCCACACGACCCACACCGTGCTTCCCACCCAGTTCGTTCGCCTTCGTGAGTATCTCGACGGGAGACATGCGCACGCCGTTGATCGACACGGGATCTCCCTTTTCGTATCCGATCGTCACATACTCGGGCTCATCGGGGGCATCCTCAGGGTCAACCGTCATGGCGAACATGTTCGAAGGAGGACCTGTCCACGGATCCTCGAGCACCCCACCCTCATAGGAGATATGGAGCAGGTTCGCGTCCGTTGAATAGGGCTTGTCCGGCGTGACCGGAATAGGAATGCCATGCTTGTCTGCATAGGCAACGAGATCGGCCCTCCCCTTCATGTCCCACTCGCGCCAGGGAGCGATCACCTTGATGTCCGGCTTGAGGGCGTATGCCGACAGCTCGAAACGAACCTGGTCGTTCCCCTTACCGGTTGCCCCATGAGCGATCGCATCGGCACCTGTCTCGATCGCTGCTTTCACGAGGCCCTTGGAGATGACAGGGCGAGCAAGCGAAGTCCCCATGAGGTAGTACCCCTCGTAGAGCGATGATGCACGAAAGGCAGGGAAGACGTACTCGGATACGAATTCCTCTGTGAGATCTTCGGCGATCGCCTCGACTGCACCCGTATCGAGCGCTTTGAGGCGAGCCTCTTCGACCTCTTCGCCCTGGCCCACATCGGCGGTGTACGCAACGACTTCCGCTCCGTACTCCTCTGTGATCCACTTCAAGATGATGGATGTGTCGAGTCCTCCGCTGTACGCGAGGACGACCTTCTTGATGTCGTTTGCCATCGTGTTACTCCGTTCCGGTGAGTCTGTTTGAAACTGTTTGTGCACCGATCCGCTCGTCTGCGACAACGAGGATCGTGTCATCGCCCGCGATCGTGCCGATGGCACCACCGATGCCTGCTGCGTCGATGCGGCTCGCAACGAACTGTGCAGCGCCAGGCGGGACCTTCAGGACGATGAGGTTGCCCGATGTGACGGCGCTCTCCACGAATTCGTCCACTGCTTCGTGCAATGCCCCGAGGGATGCATTCCGAGCGTCGGGGTCCCGAGAGATCTGATATCGGAATGCGCCATTGTCCTTGACACGCTCGGCGCCAACCGCATCGAGATCCCGAGAGATCGTCGCCTGTGTCACATCGAATCCCTTGTCCGCAAGTACGAGTTGGAGGTCGCGCTGGCTCGAGATGGCACCTGAGACGAGAAGGCTCCTGATCTCGCGTCGACGAGCGTTCGTCTCTGCCCTCATGGCCTCGCCTCCTTCGTGATCATCGTTCCGATCCCCTCTGGGGTGAAGATCTCCAGAAGCAACGCGTGCTGCATCCGCCCGTCGAGAATGTGCACTTGATCGACACCTGCGTCCACGGCATCGATCGCCGACCGGAGCTTGGGGAGCATTCCGGCTGAAGCGGACCCTCCCTCGATGAGCTTCGTGAGCTCTGGCGTCGTGATCCTTGAGATGAGGCTGTCGTGATCTCCGAGATCCCGATAAAGCCCTTCAATATCGGTGAGATAGACCAGCTTCTGGGCTCCAAGCGCCGAAGCGAGGGCACTCGCAGCGATGTCAGCGTTGAGGTTGTAGCTGGCTCCGTCCTCGCCGCGTGCAATGGGCGCCACGACGGGTACGTACCCCTGCTCCTGCAGTCCTTCAACGAGAGCCGTGTTGACCTGTGTGACTCGGCCGACGAACCCGAGCCTCTCATCCTCCGGCTCGGCAACGAACAGGTTCGCGTCCAGGCCGGATACGCCTGCGGCGACCGAACCGTGGTTGTTCACGAGTCGCACGATGTCAGGGTTGATCTCTCCCACAAGGGTGGCCTGGACGACACGCATGGTGTGCTCATCGGTAACGCGGAGCCCCTCGATCCACTGGGGCTCGATGCCCTGCTGGCCCATCGCTCTCGATATGTGCGGACCGCCACCGTGGACGATGATCGGCTTGATTCCCACGTAGTGGAGCATCGCGACATCGTCTGCGAACGTGCCACGCAGCAGGTCATCAACCATTGCCGAACCGCCGTACTTGACCACGACGGTGGTGCCCCTGAAGCGGCTGATAAATGGCAGTGCCTCTGAGAAGATCGCTGCCTTGCCCATCGTTGATGCAATTCGCGGCTTGGCAGGATGAGGTGATGTGTGGCCGGTCATGAACGCTCCCCGTTGAATACGACGTACTCGGGGGTCAGGTCTGTGGTGATGATGTGCGCCGCACCAGGTCCGTCACCAAGGTCGATGGTGATGCCGAAGTCGCCGACCTCAAGGTTCTTGAGCAACTTGGACTCGTCATAGCTTGCGTGCAGGCCTCCCGAGAACACGACGACTCCCTCGTAGCTGACGGTGATCGCTTCGGGATCGATCTCGATTTCTGAGGTACCGAGGGCACCGATTATGCGACCCCAGTTGACGTCACCTCCGTAGAAGGACGACCTCACGAGGGCAGAATCCGTTGCGGTTCGCCCCAGGGAGCGAGCCTGCGCGTCATCGGCGGCACCTGTGACGTCAATGGTCACGACGCGAGATGCCCCTTCTGCGTCCTTGGACATCTGGAGGGCGAGGTCGCGGCATACATCCTCCACTGCCGTGGCGAAATCCATCGGGTCCGGTGCGACGCCGGAAGCTCCTGAGGCCATGGCGATGACTGAGTCATTCGTCGACTCACAACCATCGATATTCAACGAATTGAATGAAACATCCACCGCCGCTCTCAACACTCCGTCAAGAAGATCCGGTTCGACGATCGCATCCGTGGTGATGAACGCGAGCATCGTTGCCATGTTCGGGCGCACCATGCCGGCACCCTTTGACATGCCACCGACGACCCAACCGTCGCGAACAGCTACTGCCTGCTTCGGCACCGAGTCCGTTGTCATGATCGCAGTCGCCGCGAGCGCTGCTGACTCAGCGGTGGATCCAAGTCGTGACACTGCGGACGCGATTCCCGGAACGACAAGATCCATGGGGAGTTGCGGTCCGATGGTGCCCGTGGAGCACACGAGCACTTCGTTCGGTTCACATCCGATCGCAGAGGCAAGCGCCTGGGTCATCTCTTTGGCGTTGGCGAGACCCAGTGAGCCCGTTGCTGCATTGGCACAACCCGAATTGATGACGATTCCTTGCTTGGAGGGACTCTGCAGAAGGCTTGCACGGTTGACGATGACTGGTGCCGCCGCTGCCTGGTTCCGTGTGAACACGGCCGCCGTCGTGACCGGATTGTCCGCCACCAACACCGCTACGTCGAGGGCATCTGG
>CBETWC010000047.1:0-8655 GCA_965539925.1 uncultured bacterium | reverse complement strand
TGGATCAGGGTGCGGACATCGTTGTCACGGGACGCGTGGCAGATGCTGCCCTGGTTGTCGCTCCCGCAGCTTGGCACCACGGCTGGGAGAGAGACGATTGGGACAGACTTGCCGGCGCGGTTGTTGCAGGCCATGTGCTGGAGTGTGGAGCGCAGGCGACCGGCGGCAACTTCTCGTTCTTCGAAGAGATCCCAGACCTGACGCACCCCGGCTTCCCCATTGCCGAAGTGTCAGAGGACGGTTCGAGCGTGATCACCAAGCACGTTGGCACCGGTGGTGCCGTGACGGTTGACACGGTGACGGCCCAGATCCTCTACGAGATCGGTGGACCCTCATACAAGACTCCAGATGTCGTGGCATGCTTTGGAACGATCATGTTGTCCCAGGCAGCGAAGGACCGTGTCCGGATCACCGGCGTCAGGGGACTCCCGGCACCGACAGACCTCAAAGTGGCGATCAACTACCTGGGCGGATACCGCAACACGATGACGCTCGTCCTCGTTGGCCTGGATGCCGAAGCGAAAGCAGCATTGGTGGAGCGGTCGATTCGATCAGAGCTCGACGGTGACCGAATGCCAGAGCTGCTTGAGTTCTCTCTCGCGCTGACCGGACACGCTGATTCGCGTATGAACGCCGAGGCCGCGTCGACGCTCACCATCTCGGCAATGGACCGTGACCCCTCCAAGGTGGGGAGGATGTTCTCCAGCGCCGTTGTCGAACTGGCTCTTGCGAGTTATCCGGGGTTCTTCGCAACTGCACCGCCGTCGGGCGAGACGCCGTACGGTGTCTACTGGCCAGCCCTCGTTCCCCGTTCAGAAGTGGTGCACGAAGTCGTGTTCGCCGACGGCTCCCGCGTAGAGGTCGCAGATCCCCCAACCAGCGATGAGGCTCGATCCGACGAGGCATCACGAACGATCCACCCGGCGGTTGACGGTCCCACGAGGGAGGTTCCTCTTGGCACGATCATCGGTGCCCGGTCGGGTGACAAGGGTGGGAATGCGAACATTGGGGTGTGGGCACGCAGCGATGATGCCTATGCGTGGCTCGTGGCCGAGATGACAGTGTCGAGGCTCCAAGAGCTGCTGCCGGAAACAGAGACTTTGAAGGTCGACCGGTACGAGCTTCCCAACCTCCGCGGCCTGAACTTCGTCGTCCACGGCTTGCTCGGCGAGGGAGTCGCCTCGTCCACTCGGTTCGACCCCCAGGCCAAGAGCCTCGGCGAGTGGCTCCGGAGCAGGATCGTGAATATCCCGGAATCACTGCTCGGGTCCGACGGCTGAGAACAGGCAGCGGACTACCGTTCTTCCCGATTGCACCGAAAGGATCCCAATGGACTTTGACATTCTCGACGCCGCTCTTGCAAACAAGGGCCACCTTCGCATCGAATGGGCCGCTCGCAGGATGCCGGTGCTTGAAGCGATCAGGGAACGATTCATCGAGGAACAGCCGCTCGCCGGTGTCCGGATCGGTGCGTGCATGCACGTAACCACCGAGACTGCGAATCTCATGTCGACGCTTGTTGCCGGAGGAGCCGAAGTTGCCCTCTGCGCATCGAATCCTCTCTCGACCCAGGACGACGTTGCCGCCGCTCTCGTTGAGTCAGGCATACCAACGTACGCCGTTCGGGGAGAAGGCTCGGACAAGTTCTACGAGCACATCAACGCCGTGCTCGACACGCAGCCCCACCTCGTCTTCGACGACGGTGCCGACATGACGACCGTGCTCCACAAGGAGCGCACGGACCAGGCTGTTGTCGGTGGCATGGAGGAGACGACTACGGGTGTCATCCGGCTCAAGGCGATGGAGGCAGCCGAAGTTCTGCGGTACCCCATCGTTGCGGTCAACGACTCCGCCACCAAGCATCTCTTCGACAACCGCCATGGCACGGGCCAATCCTCGCTCGACGGGATCCTCCGCGCATCGAACATTCTCTTCGCGGGCAAGCGGGTCGTCGTTGCAGGATTCGGCGACTGTGGCTGGGGCATCGCGACACGGGCCAAGGGCCTCGGAGCGGACGTGATTGTGACGGAAATCGATCCGGTCCGTGCGGTTGCCGCAACCATGGAGGGTCACAGGGTCATGACAGGTGCCGAGGCAGCCGAGATCGGTGAGGTATTCGTCACGGCCACAGGCAACATCCATGTGTTCCGTGGAGAGCACTTCGACAAGATGCCCGATGGCGCGATCCTTGCGAATGCTGGCCACTTCGATGTCGAACTCGATCTGGTCGCCCTTGACCAGATGGCCGTTTCACGACGGGTGATCAGGGACAACCTCGAGGAATTCACCCTTGAGGATGGTCGCCAGATCTTCGTTGTTGCCGAAGGCCGCCTGGTGAATCTCGGTGCGGCCGAGGGACATCCTGCCGACGTCATGGACATGTCCTTTGCCGATCAGGCGCTTGCAGCGGAGTGGATCATCGAGAACCAGGACGAGCTCGAAGCAAAGGTCTACGTGCTCCCCGACGCGCTCGATGAGGAGGTTGCCCGCCTCAAGCTCGAAGCAATGTCTGGTTCCCTCGAACAGCTCACACCCGCCCAGGAGCACTACCTGGCATCGTGGGAACACGGAACCTGAGCCAGCAGAGCTGACGCACGTCGTAGTACCTACTGCGAAGACGCGCGGATAGGGGATGCCGCTCGGGCGTTCTCTCCCACCAAGGTGATCCGTCGTGTTTCGAGTGCATCAGATTGTCCTCCCTGATGGGAGGACAATAGAAGGGCAGAAGCCCTTGTGAGCGCCTCTTCTACGTCATACGTACTTCGTATTTGGTATTTCGTACTTCGGAACGTGTCAGCGTCAGCTGATACGTTCCCCGCATGCTCTGCCTTGCTTGTGCGCTACCCGGGTATCCGCTGTGTGATGCTTGTGTGGCGTCGTTGCGGAGGGCGCCGCCGGTGGTTATCGGCGGCGTGCCGTTCGAGGCAGGGTTTCGCCACGTTGGCGCTGCCGTGCGGCTCGTCCACAATCTGAAGTACCGCAGATCGGTCCAGGCCGGTCGATTCCTCGCTGCGGCAATGGTGTCGGGCCTGCCTTCCGACGCCGCAGCCCTGATGCCGGTTCCCAGGTCATTTGTCCGTCGGGTCACGTACGGCATCGACCAGGCACGAGTACTCGCCGAGGAACTCAGCAGGCTCACAGGTCTGCCGATGGTGAACGCACTCGGTGCCCCGCTGTGGTGGAAGCGGCAGGCAGGTGCCGATCGCAAGGATCGACACGCCATCGATTTCCGGCGACTCGATCCCGTGCCGGAACGTGCAGTGCTCGTTGACGACGTGCTCACAACCGGAGCGACGGCGATGAGCGCTCTGTCCATTCTCGATCAACACGAATTGTCGGTACTCGTAGCGACTTCAGCGGGTACTATGGGATCAGGAACGAAGTCGTTCCGCAGTCTGGGAGGTGACGTGGCGCAGATGCGTGAGGCAACCGACTACCTGTCACACGCCGCGCGGCCACGCCTCAGGACTGAATCCCCCGAATCGGAGCGTGTGTTCGTCGCGCGCCCTGATCGTTCCAACGACCGAGAGGAGACCGGGTGACCGTTCGAGTTCACGGCAAGAACATGCAGGTACCCAACGACATGCGCGATTTCGCGGCGGATCGCGTCGAGCATGCAGGGAGGATCTTCGACAAGGGCGGTGACGTCGACGTCGAGTTCAGCGAGAACCAGAACCCTCGTCGCGCTGACGACAAATTCCGCGTCGAGATCACCACGAACGCGGCCGGCCACATCGTGCGGGTCCAGGCAGAGGCAGCGGAGGAGCGCACCGCGGTCGATCTTGCATCTGACCGATACGAGCGGCAGCTGCGGAAGCTCAAGACGAAACTGATCCAACGGAACAGAGTTTCCAACAAAGACCTAAACCAGGTGTCTAGTCAGTCCGATTATGAAGAGGACCGTGGCGCTGAGATCGTCAAGACCAAGAGGTTCTTGATGAAGCCGATGTCGCCAGAGGAAGCTGTTTTGCAGATGGACATGCTCGGACACGAGTTTTTCTTCTTCCTCGAAGCGGAGTCGGATAGGCACTGTGTTGTGTACCGGCGGCGCGACGGCAACGTAGGACTAATCGAACCGGAGTGAGCCGGAGCTGACATGAAGAGACTGCTGGTAGTCGATGATGTACCCCTGTTCAGGGCAGGCCTGACCGCCGCCTTGACCGGTGCCGGATACGATGTGATCGGAGAGGCCGCCGATGGTGAGGCTGCGGTTGCAGTCGCCGAGTCCGAACAGCCTGACATTGTCCTTCTCGACATCCTGATGCCGGGAATGTCCGGTATCGAGGTTCTTGGGAAGATCAGAGCTGTATCGCCCACATCCGAGGTCCTCCTCCTCACCGGATCCGAATCGGAGGAAGATCTGGTTGCTGCCATTCGTGGTGGCGCCAGGGGATACATCCTCAAGGACATGCCGTTCGAAGACCTTGTCGGGGTGATCGACAACGTTGCCGGCGGCGGTGCAGCCGTCTCGCCGGGGATGGCAGGGAAGCTGTTCGACGTCGCCCGCGAACTCCTGTTGCACCAGGAGCTTCTCAGTACGAGGAAGCCGACGCTCACGGGACGAGAGATCGAGGTGCTGGGTCTCGTGGCGGACGGCAAGACGTCACGCCAGATCGGTGATCTGCTCTACATCTCTGAGAACACAGTCAAGAATCACATCCGCAACATCCTCGACAAGCTTGGCCTGCACTCACGCAACGAGGCGGTTCTGTACGCCATCCGGGAGAACATGATCACGCTTCGGTAGAGGTAGAACGTCAAAGGTAGAACGTAGAACGAGTCCCCCACCTTCTACTTTCCACTTTCTGCTTTCTACCTTCTGCCTTCCCGTAACATCCACCCCACATGTCCATTTTCAGCAAAGCGCTCCGTATGGGCGAGGGCAAGCGTCTCAGGGAACTCGAGCAGCTTGCTGTCGCCGTAAACGATCTTGAACCCAAAGTCGAGAAGCTCTCCGATGAGGAACTCGCCGCGCGCACACCCTGGTTCAGGGAGCGGTTGGCGGCTGGCGAGACGCTCGACGACATAGAGGCCGAGGCGTATGCAACAGTCCGCGAAGCGGCAAGGCGTGTGCTCGGCCAGCGTCACTACGACGTCCAGGTGATCGGTGCGGGGACGATGCACCGCGGCATGATCGCTGAGATGAAGACCGGTGAGGGAAAGACGCTCGTCACCACCATGCCTGCATATCTCAATGCGCTCACTGGCGGCGGGGTCCACATCGTCACCGTCAATGACTACCTCGCAAGTCGCGATGCCGAGTGGATGGGCAATATCCATCGTTTTCTCGGTCTCGAGGTTGGCCTCATCCAGGCGTGGATGACTCCTGAGGAGCGCCGTCCCGAATACGAGGCCGACATCACCCACGGCACGAACAATGAGTTCGGTTTCGACTATCTGCGCGACAACATGACGATGACACCCGAGCACATGGTGCAGCAGGGCCACGCGTTCGCGATCGTCGACGAGGTTGACTCGATCCTGGTCGACGAAGCCCGAACGCCGCTCATCATCTCCGGCCGCGTCGGAGAAACGGGCAAGTGGTACACGGAATTTGCCCGGATCGCTGCGAGGCTTCGCGTGGACGACCACTACGAGGTCGACGAGAAGAAGCGCCAAGTGATCACCACCGAAGACGGTGTGACACGCGTCGAGGAGATCCTCGGTGTTGAGAACATGTACGACTTCGCAAACGTCGACTTCATCCATCATCTCGACGTTGCGCTCAAGGCCAAGACGCTCTATCAGAAGGACGTCGACTACATGATCCGTGGGGGAGAGGTCATGATCGTCGACGAGTTCACCGGGCGAGTGCTCGAGGGCCGCCGCTACTCAGAGGGCCTGCACCAGGCGATCGAGGCCAAAGAAGGCGTTCAGATCAAGGAAGAGAACCAGACGCTCGCAACGATCACGCTCCAGAACTACTTCCGCATGTACGAGAAGCTCTCGGGGATGACCGGAACGGCCATCACCGAAGAAGGCGAGTTCGTTGAGATCTACGGACTCCAGGTCGTGGTGATCCCAACCAACCGGCCTCTTGTCCGTGCCGACGAAGGTGACGTTGTGTACGTCGACGAGGATCACAAGTTCGCTGCGCTCGCTGATGACATCGAGGAGCGTTTCGCGGCTGGACAACCGGTTCTCGTGGGAACCACTTCGATCGAGAAATCGGAGCGGGTGGCCGACACTCTCAAGAGACGAGGCATCGAATTCGAGGTCCTCAATGCCAAACAGCATGAGCGTGAAGCGCACATCGTTGCCCAAGCGGGAAAGTCAGGTGCGATCACCGTCGCAACCAACATGGCCGGGCGAGGCGTCGACATCCAACTTGGCGGGAATCCTACAGAGCTGGCCAAAGGAGCCATGCTCAGGACGGAGCTCGAACCGGGAACCGACGAGTACGAGGCCGAGCTCGAGAAGCTTCTGGAGAGCTTCGTCGCCGAGACCGAGGTCGACAAACAGCGGGTAATCGCCGCCGGTGGCCTGTACGTTCTCGGTACCGAACGTCACGAGTCCAGGCGCATCGACAATCAACTCCGTGGACGATCCGGCCGTCAGGGTGATCCTGGAGAGAGTCGTTTCTACCTCTCGCTCGAGGACGACCTCATGCGACGCTTCGCGAGCGATCGTGTGTCGTCGATCATGTCGAGGCTCAAGATTCCGCCAGATGTCCCCATCGAAGCGAAGATGGTCACCAAGTCGATCGAGCGGGCGCAGACCCAGGTCGAGTCACAGAACTTCGAGATCCGGAAGAACGTTCTCAAGTACGACGAAGTGATGAACACCCAGCGAAAGATCATCTACGCGTGGCGCAACCAGATCCTCCACGGTGACCACACCGAGGACCTCATCACCGAGTGGCGCGACGATGTCATCGATGACGTCGTGAGCGAGATGACTGATGGCGTCGATCCATCCGAGTGGGACTGGGACGAGATGTCCACCCAGATGGGAGAGCTCTACCCATCAACGCTGACGCCTGCGAGCTTCGACAGTCCCCAGGACCTCGTCGCCGAGGAAGTTGTCGATGCATACGCAGCTGAGGCCGCGGACGCTTATGAGGCCCGTGAGACTGAGCTGACAGAGGCGGTCATGCGGTCCCTTGAGCGAACTGTCGTGCTCTCTGTCATCGACAACAAATGGCGCGAGCACCTGGCGGAGATGGACTACCTGCGGTCAGGCATTGGGTTGCGGGCGATGGGCCAACGAGACCCACTCGTTGAGTACCAGCGTGAGGGCTTCAACTTCTTCGAAGAGCTTGTGCACACCACGAAGGCAGATTCGATCCGGTACATGTTCCACGTCGAGGTTGCCCGACACGAGGAGCAGCCAGTTACTCGGAACTTCGTGACCTCGAGTGCCAAGGGAGATGGCACGACCCAGCGCCAGGTCAAACGCGACGGCGACAAGATCGGTCGGAACGCTCCATGCCCATGCGGGTCCGGCAAGAAGTACAAGCGATGCCACGGTGCCCCCGGAGCGGAGCCTCTCCCCGAGTAGGCACGTATCTGTGCCGACAGGGAAGCCTTGGGAGACTGCCCGGCAACCCTCGCTATTCTCACCGCCGATGGAACCTGTTGAATTGCGTGCCGCCGTTGCCGATCTTCGCTCCCGACTCGGGGATGCGAGGGGATTCCTCGACGTCGAAGGCAAAGAGGCCGAGCTCGTCGTGCTGCGTGAGCAGGCATCCGCCCCGGACCTGTGGGATGACCAGGACAATGCACGCGCGGTGACGTCACGCCTCGCCCGTCACGAGGGCACGATCAAGCTCGTCACAGATCTGGAGGCTTCGATCGAGGACGTCGACATCCTGCTCGAAATGGCTCTTGAGGAAGGGGACAAGGAGTCGCTCGTCGAGGTGCAATCGGAGCTGGATTCTCTCCTGAACGAACTGTCGGTTCTCGAACGCGAGTCCCTGTTCTTCGGCGAATACGACGACAACCCGGCGATCGTGTCGATCCATGCCGGGGCGGGGGGTGTCGACGCCCAGGACTGGGCAGAGATGCTGCTTCGGATGTACACGAGGTACCTCGAACGATCCTCGATGTCCTTCGAGGTTGATGACTATCAGGAGGGCGAGGAGGCCGGCATCAAGTCGGTCACCCTGACGATCACCGGTGACCACGCGTACGGCATATTCGAGTCGGAGCGAGGCACACATCGGTTGGTGCGTATCAGCCCGTTCGACTCGGCAGCGCGCAGGCACACAGCGTTTGCTGGCGTCGATGTGATCCCTCAGGTCGATGTGGAAGAGATCGGGATTGATCCTGAAGACCTTCGCATCGACACATACCGGGCTTCGGGAGCAGGCGGACAGCACATCAACAAGACGGATTCAGCGGTGCGGATCACGCATACGCCAACCGGCATCGTCGTGTCATGCCAGGCCGAACGGTCCCAGATGCAGAACAAGGCTCGTGCGATGCAGCTCCTGAGTGCCCGTCTCGCAGAGAAGGCTCGTCAGGATCAGGCCGCCGAGGTGGCCGCAGTCCGTGGAGAGCAGCACGAGGCAGGGTGGGGTCGCCAGATCCGCTCCTATGTGCTGCAGCCGTATCAGATGGTCAAGGATCTGCGGACCGATTTCGAGGTCGGAAACATCCAGGGAGTCCTCGATGGGGACATCGACGGCCTGGTGGATTCGTACCTTGCCTGGCG
>CBETWC010000046.1:0-8742 GCA_965539925.1 uncultured bacterium | reverse complement strand
AAGCCGTGACTGGAGTTCAGACGTGTGCTCTTCGATCTGTCAGGCTGAACGTTCTATCCACGGCCTTGGCTCGGTCCACGAATAGGCGAACCGCAGGGCTCGCCAGGGCGTCGGCCGGGCCGATCTCACCGGAGACATCAGGGGGCACGCTCAATGGATCGAGTTGCCAGACTTGTTCGCCATCTACTCGAAGCGGTGTCCTGCTCGTGGCGATGATGCGGAGGTCTCCACCTTCTGCAAGAGCGGCTGATACGAAGGAAGCACACGCATCGATCATGTGCTCACAGTTGTCGAGAATCAGGAGAGACCGCCGGGGCGCGAGAGCTCTCCCAAGTTCAGGGAGTCCCGTGGCCTCGTCTTGGATGCGCGTGGCCGAACCGATGACAGCGGCAACGTCATCAGCGGTTAGTGCATCCGCGAGTCCGGCGAACCAGACTCCACCCGGGTAGTTCTCGAGCTGGGAGTGGCCGATCTCGACGGCAAGTCTTGTCTTCCCGAACCCGGGACCACCGATGATCGTCATGAGGCGAGTCGTGCCGAGCCTTGCAGATATCTTCTCGGCCGCGCTGTCTCTGCCGACGAAGCTCGTCGAGCTCACTGGAAGGTTGTTAGGTATGGCGATATGCAACGGATCTCCGAGCGAAGGATCCTGGAGCAAGATGCGTTCCTCGAGCAACCTGAGCGAAGGATCTGGTTCGATTCCGATCTCCTCACCGAGCATGGTTCGGAGCTCCTGATACGTTCGGAGCGCCTCGACCTGTCGTCCACTCCGGTAGAGCGCGACCATGACGTGGTATCTGAATCGTTCGTGAAGTGGGTGGTCCGTCACGAGGGCCTGGAGTTCAGGGAGGGCTTCGGAGTAGCGGCCGAGTGAGAGGAGGGCGTGCATCCGCAACTCGATCGCCTCAAGCTGTTGCTCGTTCAACCGGACGATCTCTGCTCTGACCGATGGGTTGTGGGCCAGTTCGATGAGTGGTTCGCCCCTCCACATGGAGAGTGCGGCATCGGCATGTTCGAGGACGTCATTCCACGCGTTGTCAGCGGCAGCGGCCGTGGCGTCATCGATCAGTGTCCCGAAATCGGTCGTATCGAGCTTGATGTCGCGATGTAATCGATAGCGTGAGCCTTCGGTCTGGATCAGTGACGGAGCTGCACGGCGAATCCCTGAGACATGTACCTGGAGGGATGTCCGGGCATTGTCGGGTGGACTATCGAGCCACATCTTGTCGATCAGGGCGTCGGTGTCGATGTCATTGCCACCGAGCGTGGCCAGAGTTGCCAGAACTCGTCGCTGTGCCGGGCGCAGCGGAACATCCTCACCATCCACGGCGAGTTTCAGCGGTCCCAGTACGTAGAGAACTACCCCCATCGGCCAACCCTACCACGACGTTTAGTGAACGTTTAGTGACGCAGCGTAGTTTGTGCGAACAGGCGCGGGCGCGCCCCAAGCATTGCTATTCGGGAAGGGTTCTGAACATGGCACGGAAGGTGATCGGTTTCGTGGTCTTCGGCTTGGTGGCGGCTCTGCTCCCCCTCCTCTCAACGACAGCGTCCATTGCAGACCACGGCAACGGATGTGGATTCTTCGCGGGACGTGACACCGGGGAGGTAGGGAGTGCCCTGTTTGGTCACCGGGCATTCCACCAGGGTGACCACATCACCGTGGAGGCAATGGAGCCTGCGAGGAACGCAACCGGAATCAAGCTATCGATCGACGATGATCCGGCGGACGGATATGACTTGATCGAAGTGGACCGCGATGGCTTTCCCGGAATGGTTGAGTATGCCATCCCTGTCGATGGTGAATACGCAATCCATGTATTGGCACTTGGGGAGAACAGTGACCTCGACGGAGATGGCAAGCTCGACGGAGTGGGTATCACCGCTGATTTCGACTGCGTACCTGGTGCCTCTTCGGATACAACTTCGCCCACCTGGAGCAACTCCACGCTCATCGCGTCGACCATCCGAAGTGACGGGTTCACACTGGAGTGGTCCGGCGCCAACGATGACGTCGGCGTTGTGTCCTACGAAGTCCTCATAGGAGGGTCTGTCGTCGAGGTGGTGACAGCGCCAGCGACGAGTGCCACCGTCAGCGGACTTACGCCAGATACGGAATACGGAGTCCAGATCCAGGCGCTTGACGGTGCAGGGAATCGATCTAAGGATGGTCCCAATAGCAAGATCTCGACGGCGTCCGAGCTGTCGACCTCAACATTCTTGTCATCACCGCTCGATCCGGACCAGGCGTGGCAGGCGAATCTCCCGACCGATCTGCTCGACCTCGCACGCGCAGCTGAAGAGATCGTGCTTGTCACCAGCGCCGGCAGCGCCGCCCCGAAGATGACAAGGCTCACCCCGTTCATCCCTTCGGGCCTCGATCTTGATGACGACGGTATCGATGATGCACAAGTGACGATCAAACTAGGACCCGGATCCGGACCCGGGGTGCTGCCAGTGGTGACACTCACCGTGGGTCGTCTCGTCGAACCCGGCCCATCGGCGGTCCAGATCGTTGCTCTGATCCCGTTACCGCCTGAACTCGCGACAACACTTGGACAGAGCACCATGGTCGTTGGCTTTGGCACAACCGGTCTGGATGGTGCCTTCGGGGGCAACCTGCCGCTTTCGGAGAGCATCCGCGTGTCGCTCGATTCCGTCGACGGACTGTTCCATAGATTTGGCCTCACATTCACGACGGTCGGAGACACGAATCCGCTCGAGTTCTACGCGGGGACGGCTGAGGGGGAGAATGCCGCTGGAGGTGCGAACGCCGCGAACTTGCTGGGGATGCACGTCTCCAATCCGCCACCACTCGTGACAACAGAGGTCTCGGTTGACGCGTCGCTCATCGGCGCTTCCGATCCGAAGCTGTCGGCGACGTGGATGTGGAGAGCCTCGTCTCGTGCAGCGGAACCGGATGTGACATTCGCCTATCTCGAGTCCGACCGGAGGCGGCGAGGCACCGTTGCCGACTATGACACGCGTGTGTTCGTTGCAGGAATGGACCCTGAAACATCGCTCTCTGCGACCCTGATACCCGATGATTCCCTCGAGATCGTGTTGCGGCACAACAACCCTGGCAATGATCCCCCAAGCGGCACCTTCTATGACGAGCTTGATGTCGTCGAGTTCAGACACGAACGCAGCGACGGACTCTCGATTCGAGCCGGATTTGACAGCCTCATCGGTGACGAGATGACGCTGCGTCTCGATGACGGGACGGGCGATCTCAGCATCGTGAACCAGAGACCGGTCGACATCGAGTTCGAAGCCAGTCGGCCGGGCAGGGGCTTCATCACCGGTTTCAGCAATCCGATCGACTGGGTGTTCGCCTCCATCCAGAACACGAAACAGGTCGTCGTGAGTACATCGGATCTGGGCGATGTCGAGGTGACCTTTGGTACGCCGAGCGACCGTGCGGCTCTCACGTTCGTGGCGACCGATGACCCTGCCGACATCCTTTTCCCCGCTGATCAGACCAACCGGTGGCCTGCCGGGCCGCCGCAGGGATGGAGAGCTTTGGGAGGTTGGAACTCTCCGGCTGTCCGTCTCGGTGTGGTCGACAACCCCGAGGGGAGCACCATCGCACTTCGAACGAAGAACTCGACGGGATTCCGCTTCGGCCTCGATCCCGCGACACTTGCACAATCGATAGCTCTCGGCGTAGCGAGCGATGCCGATCTCGACATCGATGTAGAACTCGAACCGGGATCGATAGTTTCGAGTCGCCTGTCGGTCGGGTGCAGGGCACAGGTGAAGAACGGTGACGTTGGATTCGACATCGAGTCCCCGGGCCGGTACACGTTCAGGAGCGCTGGCGGCGACACGCTCTTCTGCCGGGCGGAATCGCAAGACCGTCACTACTTGCTGTCCGCCGAGACCTTCCCCGAGCGGATGACGTTCGAACTGACCACTGCCGAGGATGGACTACAAGAGGATGGACTACAAATCGAGGTGGTTGCTGTTGACGGATTCGGTGAAGAAGCGCCGATCACGGAAGCCATGCTCGTTGTCAACGACGAGGCCGGATTGACAGGAAGCGAACCGCTGGGAACGCCAGCCACCTACCTGGCTGTAGGCGCCGTATCTCTGCCGTCGTCCACTCTCGGGTGGTCTCGAACGGACGCGGTTGGTACGGTCATCGACTTCACGACGAGCGGCGTTGAGGATGGGTTCCAGGACCTCAAGGCTGTCCTCACCACGAACCATGTCCTCTTCGCTGAGCCATTCGCTCGTCCGGCCGGAGCGGACCTCGACCACTGGCTTCCGGGGAACGTCCGCGTTGAATTCTTGCCCGATGGTCAACACTCGTTCCGTCTCTGGCAAACACCCCTCTCGTCGGTGCTCGCGGGTGGTACCGACGCGACGACACACGCACGTGTGAACATCGACCCGGATGGAATCGCCACGGTCGATCTGGATTCGACGGCGACACGGTGGTTGACAACGGAGCTTGGCCTTCCTGCGAGCGGGCACTTCACACCGGAAACCTCGATCGAGGGATGGTGCCATCTCAAGGTGCCGGACGGCACGAATCGGTTCGTCGTGGACGTGCCGACCACGGTGACGTTCGCTACCTCGAATCCGCTTGGGTTCGAATCTATGGAATGCAGCAACCGGATCGGCAATGAGGACAGCAGGACTGACCTCTCGATGGATGTGGCCGGGTCGAGCATCGCCGACCAGACAGAGATACTGGTAGATCTCCGCGGCGGGTTCGCGCAGCTGATCGCACCGGTCGCGCCCGTTGGATCACTATCGGTCGATCTGTCGGATCTCACCGGTCGAGGGTTGATCCGCGATACGGCGTTCTCGAACCCCGTGCTGTCGCTCTCGCTGCGAGCAGACGACGCGAAGACGTTCGTATCCACGTGGATCCTCGATCCGGATCGTCCGGTCGTTGACCTGCGCGCCAGCCAACCGGTTGGCTCGGCGCAGGTGAGGCTTTCCACAAATGCCGATCCGACTCCGCTTCCGGATCCGGGAACAGGGCACTATGTCAAGCTCACCGACAAGGGTCCGGACGGTGTCGCTGAGATCGCGGCGGGCATGCTTGACCTCGAGTTCGCCCGATTCACCATGGACCGCGACGCAGACCTGCCGCTGACGGTCTCAGCCGACTCGAGCGCGCCACATCCTCTGGATGTGGAGATCTTCGTGGGTTTCCAGAGCCAGCTCGCGCCGGTGATCAACGGGGATTCGGTTGAGATCCATGCCGAGGTGTCGATCTCGGAAGTGACATCGGCCAGGTACACCTCCGATCTCAGGGGCGTGCATCATGTGACGGGTGCCGACGGTGCCGATCTGGTCGGCGAGATCACGATCGACGGTTTGGATGGCGAAGGCAAGGTCCTCGCCGTTGACATCGAAGCGATCAACCTTCCCCGCGTAGTCGGCATCGATGCATTCGGCTTGGTGAGTGATGCCGCCGGTTCCTCGGCGATCGCAGAGCTGAGCGGGCCTCTCGAGTCACTAGACATTGTTCTCCGCGACGGACGAGCGTCCGGAGTGATGGGAACAGGCAGCCAGCGACTGCGCGTCCGGGCCGAGGGGGTACCTACCCGGCTGGAGTTCACGATGTCAGGAACAGGCACCGAGGGCGATGGTGCATTGTCCGGCGATCTCATCCTGAGAGGCGCCCTCTCGTCTCGTCTCGGCCGCTTGCTGATCGAGTCGAATCGGCTCCACGGAAGGGAGCCCCACTTCGGGACACCATTCAGCGGGATGACGATCGATCTCACCGACGTACCGCGCTTCACGGATCTGATCGTCAGTAGAGATGCGTCGTCGACCGGATTCGATGCGAATCTCATCTTCCGCTCGACGGAAGCGATACCAAAACGACCGGGACCCGAGGACCGGCTGGGTGCCGTAGAAGTGGTGCTCGAGAGAGCCAAGCACGGTCTGGATACGGACCGTGGGGCACCGCTGCTCACATACGGCGATGCGTCGTTCACCAAGGTCACGCGGTCCGCATATGTTCGCAAGTTGGACGATTCGTATTGGTCCGCCGAGATCCGAACGAAGCTCGACTCCTTGGACGGACGGGGTTTCAACCTCACCACGAGAACCGTTCAAGAGGCTGTGGCCGCAGATGGCCAGGGCGCCACGAATCGAACGCATGCCGTTGATGACGCCGTCATCATCTCGGCTGACCGGGACATCTCTGGGGAGGTAGCCGTCGAAGACCTCCGCCTCGTAGCGTTCCGGCTGACCGACGTGTACTCGCTCGACGTATCGATACTGCCTGTCGGTGACGAGACGGTTGTGGCAGACATCAACGTCGTGCAGAGTTTCCACACGGAAGTGCGTATCCGCAGACCCGCACAGGCCTCAGGACCACCGATGTACATCGCGATCGAAGGCGATGCGATCCTGAGGTATGAGAAGTTTGATCGCGACGTATCTGTCACTCCGCCGAGCGTGGAGAATCGCGATCCGAGGATCCCGGACCGCCAGTACGGCTTTGAGTACGGCACGGCCGATCCATCAACGGGCGGGTACACCCTCGACGTCCTGGGGGGCCTCGCGGACACCGTCGATCCGGAGACGTTGTCGGTGTTCTTCCCCGCCGCTGTGGGCGTGGCAAGCGTCGACGCCGGCAAGATCGTGTACGTTCCCAATCACTCGGAGTTCGTTGGTGTCGACGACTTCATTATCAGCGCCTGTTCGCGAGATGATGCGACTCAGTGCGCTCTCGCGAACGTCGACCTGTCGATCAAGGAAACTCATACCGCTGGCATCTATGCGATGGCAGAGTCGGTTCCTGCCGACTTCACCGTGCACTTCGACGAGACGACTCTCACCCGACCCGACGGCGTCACACACGTTCCGTTTGAGGCTGGGTTCCGCGCCAACACTCGACCGGGTGCCATCGACATCTTCCTCGGACCCAGGACACTCCCACCGATCAGCTCCGTGCCGAGCACGCGTGTGTACATCAGCGGGGTGCCGACGAGTTTCAAGATCGATCTCTCTGATCCGGATGCTGTTCGCCTGGATGGGCAGACCGTGAAGAATCCGGGGAAGGACAACAAGTTTGACTTGGCGTTCAAGCAGAAGATCGATACCTCCGGCGGGGTCGATCTTGTTGGGATGAGTGACACTTCAGGGGACAAGCGCATGTGGTACGGCGTATCGGGTGAGGATGTCGAGATCGAGACGCAGGCGATCGGTCTCATACGTCACGTGTTGACAGGGACCCGCCCTGACACTGAATTCCGTGGTTGCGATCGGATATTCGGCAAGATCGACACATGCGTGACACTGCTCGGCGTTGCGATCGCCGGAGACTTCGTTGGCGACGAGACAGGTGAGAAACTGACCGGCTTCTTCGCCATGAGCCCTCTGTCAGAGACATCGCCTGGTGCGCGCGCAAACGGCGCGGAGGATTTCGAGTATCTGCCGCTCATCACGGCAGGACTTACGGAGGCACGCTCTCTCAGCGGAAGCGTGCAGCTCCAGCTCGAGCCTTTTTGCACGATCCAGTGTGAGGCACCGTTCCTGGATCTCGAGGCGGGTGTCAGGATCAAGGCTCAAAGCAAGTTCCTCGATCTCTGGGATCGGGGGTTCCTCGGAGCGGTGGCATTCCCCTCGATTGTGCAGGATCTGATCAGAGAAGCAAGCGGCGTGGGATTTCCCCCGTGGCGCATCGTTGGATAGCGCGGACATGACTGCTTGTAGAGATGTAACGAAATCGTCTATACGGAGAGGACACAGGTTGTTGTGAGAAGGTATCTGATCGTGATGGTGAGCGCATCTGTGCTTCTGGTTTCCGCATGCTCGAGCATCGCGGAGACCGCGGTGGAGCAGCTCGCTGAAGGGCAGGAGGGCGTTGAGAACGTTGCCATCGATGATGATGGGAAGATCACCGTCGAATTCGAGGACGAGGAGGGTGGCGGATCGTTCGTCATCGGAGGGGGCGATGTGCCAGATGGCCTGCCGATGCCTGTCCCCGATGGCGGGAACGTGATGTCGTCGATCGAGCAGGGCAACACCTACTCGGTGATGGTGATGTACCCGGCGGACAGGTACGACGAGATCCTCACTCTCTACGCCGATTGGGTATCGGGACAGGACACGACGACGCTTAACGAGACCAAGTCAGAGAATCCGAAGAGCGACGGTTGGTCTGGTGAGATCGGAGATGCCAGCTTCGTCATTGGATTGTTTGAGGGTCCGGGCGAATCCGGCGAGCCAGCTGTCAGCGTGATACTCAGCTGGGAGCAGTGACGAAGGTCAGCCCACCTTGTAGACCAGCTTCACGACGCCGTTGGTGAATGCCTGGGACTCGATGAGGTTGAGAGGACGCTCGCACGGTTCTGTGAAGAGCGGGATCCCGGCACTGAGTACGACTGGCATCAGGTAGAGCTCCAGGGTGTCGATCGTTCCGGCTTGCAGCGCAGCGGTAACGACTTTGCCGCCCCCGATCACCCAGATACGCTTGTCGGTCACGCCCCCGAAGGCAGTGATCGCCTCACCTGTGCGCTCGCTCGAGAAGGACACGGCTGCTTCGTCGGGCACATCGAGATCGCGGCTTGTGAGGACGAGCGTTGGTGTCTCGCCATAGGGCCAACCGAAGCTGAGTGCCTGCTCGTAGGTTGTCGAACCCATGACCAACGCTCCGACCTGATCGAAGAAGTCGTGGAATCCGTACTCCTCCGAACCGAAATCCTCGAGGAAGGTCACCGTGCCGTCGGACTCTGCGATGAATCCGTCGAGTGAGACAGCGAGATACGC
>CBETWC010000045.1:0-9068 GCA_965539925.1 uncultured bacterium | reverse complement strand
AGATACGCCCCCTTCCCCCTGTAGAAGAGCTGGTCCACGACCTCGACCCTGTCCGGCAGTGCAGGCATGTGGCTGATAGCCGCAGCGAGGTCACCGTGTCTGTCCTCCCACGACGCGTGGAATCGACAGTCCCTCAACAGGTCTTCGAGCAGCGACCGGACATCGGTCGGGTGCTCATAGGAGCGAAGCATGGGGCGGATCGGCGTGATCGTCGCCGTTGGCGGCGGAGCCAGGAACTCAAGTTGTGGATCGATGCCCTCGGTGCCGAAGAGACGGCGAGCAATCGAGTTGAAGAACGTTTCTGCGATCTCCTGATAGGGATCGTCGATGTGCTCGGTTCTGTAGAGCGCCCGCGCCGCAGACCAGGCATCGCGATCGTCCGTGTCATACCCTGCATCGGTGACGGACCGGATCGTCGCATCGAGCGCTGACACATATGCATCGCGACGCTCGAGGTTGTCCCTGCGGATGGACGGCCAATCCCTGCTCTCGAACCGCGCTGCGGCCCGACGCGTCAAGGACTGGAACTGTCGTCGATACGACTGGAATCCAATCGCGATGAATGCGGCGATCTGCTCGGGAGTGAGGTTCATCGCCACGATCGCCGCCTGCTGGTCAGGTGTTCTCGCCCTTGAAGAGCTCGCTCACCGAGCGATCGGTGAAGATGGCTTCGATCGTGCCCGCAACAAGGGGTGCGATCGAGAGCACGGTGAGGTTCGGGAGAGAGAGCGCCTCTTTCGTGACGGGGAGCGTGTTCGTGATGATGATCTCTGTGAACGGCGCTTTGGCAAGACGCTCGACTGCCGGTCCAGCGAGGATTCCGTGAGTTGCCAACACGATCACTGACAACGCTCCTCGCTTGACGAGAAGCTCGGCGCTTGCAATGACCGTGCCAGCAGTGTCGATCATGTCGTCAACGATGACGCAGTGTCGCCCTTCGACGTCACCAACGACCCACTCTGCGTCAATCTCATTGCGCACATCGGTCCGCCGTCGCTTGTAGACAAAGGCGACCTCGGCATCTACGTGACGAGCAAACGTCGTCGCGCGCTTGACACCGCCTGAGTCCGGCGACACGAATGTGATCGGACCATCGAGTTTGCGCGTCAGATAGTCCTCGAACAGAGGCATTGCTGTGAGCGAATCGAACGGGGCATCGATGAAACCCTGGATCTGACCTGTGTGGAGATCGACCGAAGCAATGCGATCGGCGCCAGCGGCAATGAAGATGTCACCCATCATCTTCGCGGTGATTGGCTCTCTGGGTCTCCCCTTCTTGTCCTGCCTGGCGTACCCGTAGAACGGGATCACGGCGGTGATCCGCTTGGCCGAAGCTCGCTTGAGGGCATCGATCATGATGAGCTGTTCCATGATGTGCTCATTGATCGGATAGGAGTGGCTCTGGATCACGAAACAATCGGCACCGCGAACCGACTCGGTGTATCGGATGTAGATCTCGCCGTTGGCGAACGTCGATTTCTCGACGCCCCCAAGCTCGATATCAAGGAGCTTCACCACCTCTTGGGCCAGTTCCTCGTTCGCCGAACCCGAGAAAACCATCAGCCTCTTGACCGTTGGGCGTTCCATCAATCGGACTTCCCTTCCTCACGTCGTCGCCTCTTGTCAGCGTAGTCGGGGATGTTCTTCTGTAGATTCCGCTCGACGCCGAGGGACCCCTCAGGCACATCGTGCGTGATCACAGAGCCTGCTCCGGTAAATGCGTCATCTCCGATCGTGACGGGCGCAACCAGCATCGTGTCCGACCCGATCTTCACCCGATCGCCGATCGTGGTGGGGTGCTTCGCAAAACCGTCGTAGTTCACCGTCACAGTTGCAGCACCGATATTCGTGTCCTTACCGATCGTCGTGTCGCCGATGTAGCTGAGATGCGGAACCTTCGAGCCTTCACCGACCTGCGAATTCTTGATCTCAACGTAGGTACCGGCCTTGGAACCATCGGCCAGGACTGCCCCGGGTCTGAGATACGCGAAAGGCCCGACAGAAACGTTGGCGCCGACGATCGCCTCGACGAGGACAGCGTTGATCACCTTCGAGCCCTCACCAACAATCGAGTCATGGATCTGCACACTCGGGCCGATGCATGCTCCTGCTGCAACCTTCGTCTCCCCTGTGAGGTACGTGTCCGGATGTACCTCGGTGCCCGGAGCCACTGATACTCCAGCGTCGATGTAGACCCTTGACGGATCGAGCATCCACACACCTGCATCGAGGAGCTCGGCATTGATCCGTGAGCGGAGGACCGCCGCGGCTTCAGCGAGCTGACGGTGGGAGTTGACGCCAAGGCCCTCCTCCTGTGGCGCGACGAATGCAGAGACCGAGTGGCCATCGTGGACGAGTATCTCGACGACATCCGTGAGGTACTGCTCGCCCTGATCGTTGTCACTGCCTATCCGGGTAAGGGCGTCGACAAGGAGGCGACCGTCAAAGGCGTAGACCGATGTGTTCACCTCGGTGATCGACCGCTGGTCATGGGTTGCGTCTCGCTCTTCGACGATCGCGGTTACGGACTCACCATCTCGAATGACCCTTCCATATCCATGGGGATCATCGAGATCAACCGTGAGCACAGTTGCAGCCGCGTTGACATCGGAATGATGCGCAGCCAGAGCGATGAGAGTTTCGGGCCGGATGAGTGGCATGTCCCCCGGCAGAACGACCACCGTGTCGTGGACCCGGGTGAACCCCGTGAGACCGACCTGTGTGGCATGTCCTGTCCCGTTCTGCGGTTCCTGGACAACTGCCGTCGTGCCGTCGGGAAGTTCAGCGGCAACCTGATCGGCCTGATATCCAACGACTACGGAGACCTCGTCGGGTTCGAGCGAACCGGAGGCTTCGAGGGCCCACCCGAGCAGGGTCCTGCCACAAGCTGCATGGAGCACCTTGGCTTTGCCGGTTCGCATGCGAGTGCCCTTGCCTGCGGCAAGGACGATCACACCGATGCTCATCTGATCACAACCTTTGGTCGTTTGGCTGGGGGGACAGGACTTGAACCCGTTCTAGATGGACCAAAACCACCTGTGCTGCCAATTACACCACCCCCCATCGCGGTAGCGCGATGGGGAGTGTAGATGCAGGACAGGCGTGTGTTCCTTTGATGTCAACCGCCCATCCGTCGCCAGCCTGTGGCAACGGGTTCGACGGCCTCCGCCGCCCTCGTCGGGACGTCGATGCTCGCTGTCGCGCTCTCCGCTTCCTCGATGGTGCTGAAGAAGCCGAATAGCGCTGAACCTGAACCCGTCATCGCAACTCCTGTGCCCCACTTCGCCGCGATTTCGTCGCGCCACTCGCCGACGCGAGGGTCGAGCGAGACTGCTGCAGGGAACAGGTCGTTGCGGATCGGCAGACCGCCCCGCAGTACTGGCGGGAGGTATCTGTCGTCCATCACGTCTCCGGTTGGGCCATCGAGCCTGTCCCATTCGCCGAACACTGCCGGAGTCGACAGAGAGAAGGGAGGAACGATGATTCCGAGGGCGAAGCCACCCAGGGGCTCGATCGACCTGAGGCGTTGACCCTGACCCTCGACGAGCTTGGTACCTCCGACGAACGCGAACGGGACATCTGCACCAAGGGACTCGGCGATCTCCGTCGAGGAATCCTCGTCGAGACCGTACCGGTCAGCCATCAGTCCGAGCGCGGCCGCAGCGTCAGCGCTTCCGCCACCCAGCCCGGCACCGGAAGGAATTCGCTTCCGGATCGTCAAAGCAACAGGGGACGTGATGCGCGCTGCCCTTCTCACGGCATCCAAGGCCCTCCACGCAAGATTGCTTTCATCTGCAGGTGCATCGCCTTCGACGGTGATCGCATCATCTGACGAAGGCTCGATCTGGATCTCATCCGACAGGGAGACCGACTGGAAGATCCCCCTCAGGGGATGGAAACCGTCCGCGGACCGTGGGAATACCGCAAGGGCGAGGTTCACCTTGGCGAAAGCCTCTGCTCTCACTTTGCCCTCTCCTCGGCTTGCGCGATACGTACGAAGTCCAGCGGATCAAGCTGCTCAGGTCGAGTCGTCGGATCGATACCGGCCTCGTTGAGGATGACTTCGGTGTTGGCGAGTACGGACGACAGGGACCGCCTGAGCATCTTGCGACGCTGACCGAACCCGGCCGCTGCGATCTCCACTGCTCTCGCAGCAAGCGGCGGGGCCTCGACGCGGTCGAGCACGATCACAGCAGAATCGACCCGGGGTACCGGCTCGAATACCTGGCGCGGCACGCTGAAGGCGATCCTGCCGACGGCGTGGAGTCCTGTGGTCACAGAGGGCAGTCCGTACGTCTTGGATCCAGCATCAGCAAGCAGCCTATCCGCGACCTCCCGCTGAACCATGACAACGATCCGCTTGATATTCGGGGCGTGCTGAAGCGCATCGAGAACGATGCCTGTTCCGACGTTGTACGGAAGATTCGCCACAAGCGTCCACTCGCCTTCACCGAGCGCCTCACCGATGTGGATCTTTGCAGCGTCATCGAATCGAAGCTCAACGTTGTCGAGGTCGCCAACGGTCTCAGCAAGGATCGGGGCGAGCGATTCATCCACCTCGTAGGCAACAACGGTTCCCACCCGCTCGGCGATCACTGCGGTCATCGTGCCAGTGCCGGCGCCGATCTCGACGACGTATGAGTCCGGCGAGAGATCGGCAGCATCGATGAGCCTGCGCACGATGTTCGGATCCGCAAGGAAGTTCTGGCCGTACGACTTCGTCGGACGATGATCGTGTGCATCGAGCAGCCGACGGATCTCGCTCCGCGCCTGAGTCCCGTCGTCACCCACGTGGCGACCCAAAGACCCGGGACGCGGTCTCGGTGGTGAGCCTGGCGACCTCGGCATTCTCCAGTCCCCAGATCTCCGCCAGCTTCTCTCCCGTCTTGACCACATACGCAGGCTCGTTCGGCCGGTCACGCATAGGTTCGGGAGTGAGATAGGGGCTATCGGTCTCGACCATCGTCCGATCGCGCGGAAGGAACTTCGCGGCGAGCTGGAGGGTCTCACCCGTCTTGTAGGTGAGCGGTCCTGCAAGGGAGAACGTCACACCGAGTTCGTTGAAGCGTTTCGTCCACTTCGAGCCCCCGGTCCAGCAGTGCAGGATGGCGTGCTCGCCGATGTCGGCAGCCTCGACCATCTCGTAGATGTCCCTGAACGCGTCCCGGCAATGGATGATGATCGGCTTGTTCAGTTCCTTCGCGAGCGAGATCTGGTCCCCGAACGCGAGTAGCTGATCCTCTCTCGGCGAGAGATTGCGATACCAGTCGAGTCCGCACTCACCGATCGCCGCAGCATCCCGGGCAAGCTCGGCAATGCGGTCCGCTACATCAGGCCAATCGGATGCATCGTGTGGATGAAGGCCGGTGGCCCATTTCACCCTGTCAGGGAACTGTGCAGCGAGGCCCCTTGAGCGCTCGGACGTCCCCACGTCCACGCCCGGACACATCAGCCAATCCACCCCGGCATCGATCGCCCTCTGCACAACGGCCTTTGGCTCATCCTCGATGAGGAAGAGATGACCATGGGAGTCAACCCAGGTGACTTCTGGCCCGGTCGCAGTCATGTCACTCAAGTATCTCAGGGTCGACCTTGGCGAACAGCGGCCCGAGTTCACCGAGTCGGTGTCCGGCCTCAACCGTTGGAGAAGCCCAATCGGGGGCCCGTCCATCAACGGGGTGGCCGAGCGCAGCGAGCACCTTGTTCGATGTAGCTGGCATATAGGGGAACAGCGCCACTGCCGTGGCAGCGATCATCTGGAAAGCAACCCACAGCGTGGTACCGGTTCGCGCCATGTCCGTCTTCGCTGTGGTCCACGGTGCCTGATCACTGAGGTAGGCATTCGCTGCTTGGGCACCAGCCATCGCACGCTCGACGCCAGCACGCAGCTTCACGTCGTACAGCAGATTCGAGACCTCATCGAGCGTCGCGAGCCGCTCAGCCAACGCAGCCTCATCGGCATCGGAGAGCTCTCCGGGTGCAGGGACAACGCCTTCGAAGTACTTGGAGGTCATGGCCACAACACGGTTGACCAGGTTGCCCCATGTCGCCACAAGCTCCTCGTTGACACGACGCACGATCTCGTCATCGTTGAGGTCCGAGTCGTTCGACTCGGGGAAGGCCCGGGCAAGCGCGTAGCGCAACGCGTCTGGTTCGAATCGTTCGAGGTACCAGCCGAGCGGTCGGCCGACTCCGCGGGATTTGGACGCCTTCGAACCACCGAACGTAACGAACTGGTTCGCAGGGACGTTCGTCGGAAGATTCAGACCCCCGTAGCCCATCAGAAGCGCCGGCCAGTAGACGGCGTGGAACGGGACATTGTCCTTACCTATGAAGTAGTACGACTCAGCGTCAGGGTTCTCCCACCACTCCTTCCAGGCATCAGGGGTTCCCTGCAGTTCGGCCCACTCCTGGGCTGCGGAGAGATAGCCCATGACGGCTTCCCACCACACGTAGATGCACTTCCCAGGCCCAAGGTCGTCGACAGGCAACGGAACGCCCCAGTCGAGATCTCGAGTGAACGACCGGTCGTGGAGCCCATCGTTCACCATGCCGAGGGCGAAATTCACAACGTGCGGACGCCAGCCCTCGCGGGACTCAAGCCACTCGCGGAGCGGTTCGTTGAACTCGCTCAGTTTCCAATAGAAATGCTCGGTTTCGCGCAATACCGGAGTCCCGCCGGACAGCTTCGACCGTGGGTCGACCAGATCGGTCGGATCGAGCGTCCTGCCACAGTTGTCGCATTGATCGCCTCGGGCGTCCTCGTACCCACAGTGGGGACATGTGCCCTCGACGTAACGGTCGGGGAGGAATCGTCCGACCTCCTCGTCGTAGTACTGCACGGACATCTTCGTGTAGAGGTATCCGTTGTCGAGCAGCTTCATGAAGAAGTCCTGTGCGACCCGCTTGTGCGTGTCGGTACCGGTTGTCGTGAACAGATCCCAGTCGAATTCGAGCGCCTCCCAGTTGCGGACAAATTAGGGGTGGTATGTGTCAACGATCTCCTGTGGAGTGACACCCTGCTCGTCAGCTTTGACCGTAATCGGTGTGCCGTGGACGTCGGATCCGGAGACCATAAGGACATCGTCTCCGACCGATCGGCGGAACCGGGCGTAGATGTCCGATGGCAGATAGGCGCCACCCATGTGGCCGAGATGCTGTGAACCCTGGGCATACGGCCATCCAACGGCGACGAGGACCTTTTTCGGCTGTTTGTCAGTCATGGACGCGATGCTACCGCGCTACAGGATCCGGACGGTGACTGGAACTGGTTTCCAGTTGAACAGCGGTACCATGTACTTGTCGGTGCCAAGCCGACATATTGACAATGGAGGTTCATCCTTGGACACACTCATGGTCAGGAAGATCGACGACCTTGGAAGGATCGTCGTTCCGGCGGAGACCCGCCGACTGTTCAATATCCATGAGGGGGACCAACTAGCGATAAGCGTTGAGAACGGTGGGATCGTTCTGCGCAAGCTCGATGCCGTCTGCGTCTTCTGCGGAAGCGACGAAGGAGTAGCGGATTTCGAGGGTCGGGGTGTCTGTGCACCCTGCCGCAACAAGATCGGATCGCTGTAGGAGAGCACTGAGCAATACATGTCGGCCATCTCGGTAACCAGCCATCACCACTCGCTGTGGTCTCGGCTCCGCCATTCCCTCACAAGGAGTGACGAAACCTCAACCTTTGCGACTGGCGCGCCTGATCACCGATCTGGCCAACGGCATCACTCAGCACTCTCCCAGGCGCGATCCTTTACGACAAGCTCATAGAGTTCCCGGCGGCTGATGCCGGTGCTCTTGGCTATCTGACGTACCGCGTCTGACGCGGTGGAACCCTGATCGATCAGGCGTTTCACCGCGATCACCCCCGACTCGACATCGGGCACTTCCTCGACGGCACCCTCGACAACCACGGTGAACTCGCCGCGCGTTGTCTCGATGGTGGTCCAGTGTGATACCGCATCCTCAATGGTCCCGCGCCATATCTCCTCGTGCAGCTTCGTGAGCTCTCTCGCGAGGACGACCCTTCGATTGCCTGCCATGTGTACGGCCAGCTGTTCGAGATCCTTTGCCACCCTTCCCGGTGACGCAAAGAACACGACCGTCCGATGCTCGCTCGCGATCGATTCGACCGCTGCTGCCCTGGCTCTCCCCTTACGAGGGAGGAACCCCTCGAACACGAACCGATCACCGTCGAATCCTGAGACGGCGAGCGCCGTGACGACAGCGGATGGACCGGGAACTGCCGTGACAACTGCGCCAGCAGCGACTGCTGTGTCCACTGCCGACATCCCCGGGTCGGAGATCACCGGCATGCCTGCGTCTGATACGAGTACGACGGTTTCCCCGCGCTCGAGATGGGCTGCCAACTCGGTCAGGCGAGATCGTTCGTTGTGGGCAAAGAAGCTCTTCATCGGCACGGATGCACCGATGTGGTTGAGCAGCTTTGCGGTTCGTCGCGTGTCCTCGGCGAAGATCACATCAGCGCTCGAAAGCGCGTTTGCGGCGCGCTCAGATAGGTCTCCGAGATTCCCAATGGGTGTTGCGCAGAGGATCAGTGTTCCAGGCATCGACTCGGCATGGTAGATGCAACTACCGTCGAGCCCCGCTTCGGCAGGGAGACTCCCGGGACTGCCTCAATGACCCACCGACGCTTCCTGAACCCCAGCACCCGTCGTGGCTGCACCATTCGGGTCGACACCACGATCCCATCGAGATCGAGGACCGCTACCGACAGGGGATGTCGCATGGAGAATGTGTGGATGGACCGGGTCAGGAGCATCACGGGGACGCCACCGGTCCCATTGATACCTAGGAGTCTCTCTGAGGGCGTCGCGAGCATCCGAACGCCTGACAGGGACCACGAGCCGTTCGAGAGAATCACTCTGCGGTACATCATGCCCGCTGGTACGCTTGTCGCACTATGGCAAAGGCAAAAAGACGTAAACTCCGCGCTCGCCGCTCCAAGGCGAACCACGGCCGCAAGCCCAACGCTGGCCGCGGCTGACCGCTCTTCGCCCTTTTTCCTATTCGGCTCACACCACCCGTAAACAACGCGTGCCTCC
>CBETWC010000044.1:0-9120 GCA_965539925.1 uncultured bacterium | reverse complement strand
ACAGGGTTCATGTCATCCTTACCTGTTGGCGTTGCCCCGATGGTACTCGGGAGGCGTCAGGTGTCAGGAGTTGAGCGGTGGGGGGAGGTGATGCCCTCGACATCCTTGGGATGCTTCGGAGCCAGATGCTCGGCAGACTGTCCGGTGCGGATCCACTGACGCTGGTGGATCGGCTGCGGGCGCACGGCAGCAGCGAGTCGTTCCTCGTTCTCGATCGAGGCAACAACCGCTGCGATTGCAGCTGTCATCTCCGGCCCTGCGCCACCCGTGATCTCGATGTTCTCAGACATGGTCGACCTCGATGAGTTCGACGAGCGTGCCAGCGAGTTCTTTCGGATGTACAAAAGCGATCTTGTGACCTCCGCCACCAATACGAGGTGTCTCGTCGATCAGTCTCGCTCCTGTGTCCTTGAGATGTGCCAAAGCGGCCTCGATGTCCTTGACTGCGAATGCAATGTGGTGCACGCCTTCACCGTTCTGACTCAGAAAGCGTCCAACGGGTGACTCGGGCGTCAGCGGCTCGAGCAGTTGGATGTGTGACCCACCCACAGCGATCATCGCCTCGGACACTCCCTGATCGACGACTGTTTCACGCGAGATCGGCTTGATCTTGTAGAGCGCCTCGTAGCGGGCAATGGCTTCGTCAAGGTTCTCCACCGCGATCGCAATGTGATGGATGTTGTAGGCGAGCATCGGCATGGAGCCTACCGCTCAGGCGTGGGCGTGCTCCGCGTCGTCGAGCTCCCGGGCATCATGGGCCCCTGGAAGTGTCACCGAGAAACAGAACCGTGCACCCACAGGGAACCGATCCTCGTACCAGAGGTCTCCGCCCATGGCGCGCGTCAGCTTCCTGGCGATAGGAAGGCCGAGTCCGACGCCCTGTTGAATCCTGGCATCTCCTGTAGAAAGTTGCTCGAAGTGTTTGAAGATCCTGTCACGGTCATCCGCGACGATGCCCGTGCCGTTGTCCGACACCGCAATGCGATAGAGGCCGGGGGTGTGCAGGTCGCCATCGATGAGTACTTCATCACCACCGTACTTCTTGGCGTTCTCGAGAAGATTGCGCAGCACCTGCCTCAATCGGGTGCGATCGGTGTACACCATCACGTTGGCAGGAATCGAGACCGCGTACGCATTGTCATCGAAGATCATCGAGGCAACGGAGTGGGTCTCCGCTGCGAGGTCGAATTCCTCGCGGACCAAACGGAGCTGGCCTGCTTCGAGGCGCGGGATCACAAGGATGTCTTCGACGAGGTTCGAGAGATGGTCGTTTTCGTGACGCATGATGTTGAGGAACTCGGTGACCTCCTCCGGCGGAAGTGCCATCCATGATTCTGCAAGGGTGTCGGTGAATCCTGCGATTCCGGTGAGTGGAGTGCGGAGTTCGTGGCTCACCATCGAGACGAACTCGTTCTTGAGCTGTACCGCCCTGCGCTCTTGGGCCAGTGCCTCGGCCTGCTGGTCCTGGGAGCGCAGGAATGCCCGAATCGCTCCGAGCATGACGACGGAGGTTGTCACGATGTAGGCGATGACGGCGACCCTATCGACCCATTCCTCTGCGCTGGAGCCGTCAATGGCACCGATGATCGGGAGGTCGGTGAACATGAATAGTGCTGCGGCAGCGAGGGACCAGGCGATGACGTACCCGACGAGTGCCGCGGCCTGACGCACAGGCAGGATGAGACTGGTGGAGACGAGCACCCACACGATTGAGAGGCCGTGGATCCCTGCGGCTGGTCCTCGCAACATGAGTGCAATGCCAATCGCTGTTGTTCCCATGATCTCTGCAGGAAGCGCTGAAGTGCCGTGGTTCCTGCGGTACAGCGCATCGATGAACACGGCCCCGGCGGGAAGAACCAGCAAGATGCCCGAAGCTGTCTTCGACGAGATGCTCCAAACGATCACGCCGATGATGAACAGCAGCGCACCCGCTGCCCTGGTCGCGTTGTATGGGCGGCGGATGTCCGCATACGGAATTGGTGCCCTTGTGGGCATCTTGATCATCGTGACTCCTTGGAGGCTGTATCGGCTCGGAACCGGTCCAAGTTGACGGATAAGACAAGAGACGAAAGACGAAAGACAAAAGACGTTTGTCAAGAGTCAAGAACCGAGAGGCGAGAGTCAAGAGGCGAGCGCTGGCTATCGGGATCTTTGCTCGTGGAGCTGGTCGACGGCTGATTCGGGGACGCGGAGATCTCCGGTTCCAATGCCGACCCGGTAGGCACGTTTCTCCATGCCGTGGTAGTCGGATCCGCCGGTTGCGGCAATCGAGAGGTCGTTGGCAATACCCGCCAGATGTGATCGCAGTTCCAGCGAATGCGACGGGTAGTACACCTCGATGCCGCCGAGGCCGAGATCAGTGAGTTCGCGGAAGGTCTTCGCGTAGCCATCACGTGCGAGTTTCATCGAGACAGGGTGGGCGATGACGGGAACCGCTTCAGATTCCCGTGCGAGTCTGATCGCATCCGCGGCCGTGAGCCGCGTGCGTTCGAAGTAGACCGCGCCACCATCATGCAGTAGATCGGCAAATGCTTCGTTGCGCGAAGCGAGGTATCCCTTCTCGACGAGCGCATCTGCGATGTGCGGTCTGCCAACGGAAGACCCCTCTGCTTGTTGCAGGACATCATCGAGCGTGATCTCGTAGCCGAGATTGTTGAGGCCCTCGATGATCCTGAGGTTCCTCGTGTCGCGACCATCCCTGAGTGAGGACAGGTGGGACTGGAGAGGACCGGGCCCGGGTTCGAGGAAGTACACGAGCATGTGGATCTTTATGTCGTGGTGGTCGACGGACAGCTCGATGCCCGGTATGAAACCGATTCCGAGATCGGCTGCAGCTCGCCGTGCACGGTCGATCCCGTCGAGCGTATCGTGATCCATCAGGGCGGCGTGGCTCAGGTTCGCCTGAGCGACGAGTTCCATCACCCGTTCGGGTGGGTCTGCTCCGTCTGAGGCATTCGAATGGAGGTGGAGATCGACCGCCAATGCTCAGCCGCTGAGCAGCTTGAGGGCGATGATCGCTGCTCCGAAAATGAGGGCGTACGTCGCGTATTTCTTGATGATGGCGATTCGTTGCTTGCGGGTGTCAGCCTTGTGCTCCTCGGCACGTTTCTGCTCCCGATTCGCCCGTTGTCGTTCTCTCTTGTCGGTGGCCATGAACCCAGTTTACCGTTCAACGGAGACGGACTCGATGTAGACCGACTCGAGCGGCGTCGATGGATTCGGGTCGGCACTGTTCGCCCCTCTGCCGAGAGGTATTTCGGCGATCCGATCGAGTGTGTCGAGGCCTTCGGTCACTTCGCCAACCACGGTGTACTGGGGGCCAAGCCACGCTGCATCTCCGAACATGATGAAGAACTGGCTACCTGTCGTTCCCGGACCGGAATTCGCCATAGCAACGACACCGCGGTGGTAGGGAGAATCTGTGGTGGGGAGCTCATCGGGGAGCGTGTATCCGGGGCCACCGCGGCCGGTCGCCGTTGGGTCGCCTGCCTGCATCATGAAGTCGGGGATGATGCGGTGCGACACGGTCCCATCGAGGTAGCCGGACTCCGCAAGGAACACGAAGGAATTCACTGTTTCGGGAGCTGCGTTCGGATCGAGTTCGATCACGATGTCACCACACGATGTGTGCAGCGTCACGATGGTGATGCCTGCGATCCCTCCATCGCCAGGCTCGTCGAACTGCAGCTGGGTTGCAGGTTCCGGTTGCTCCGCTCCACAGGCCGTCGGCTGATGGAGATACCCCGTGTACTCCGACGGCACCGCGCTCAGTGCAATCGTGGTCGGCGTCGTCGAAGGCACCTCTGTCGTATCGGGAGCTGTCTCTGTGGAACTGCACGCGGCAGCAGCGAGCGCAATCGCAGCACCAATCAGGAGGACTCTGTTCAATCGCATCCCGAGAACGTAGTACCCCGAGCTGTGAAGTGGTTCTTCCCTGACGCCTGACGCCTGACACCTGACGCCTGACACCTGACGCCTGACACCTGACGCCTGACGCCTGATTCCTGCTCTATCATCCGCGCGATGGCATTGGTGGTTCAGAAGTACGGTGGAACCTCGGTTGCAAATGCCGAGAAGATCCAGAGCGTTGCCCGTCGCATCGTCAACTCCTACAAGGAGGGGAACGGCGTTGTTGCGGTTGTGAGCGCCATGGGGAAGCGCACCGACGAACTCCTTTCTCTTGCAGCAGAGGTGTCGGACCGTTCTCATCCACGAGAGATGGACATGCTCCTGACTGCCGGCGAGCGCGTGACGATGGCCCTCGTGGCGATGGCGATCCAGGATCTCGGTGTTGATGCCACGAGCTTCACTGGTTCCCAAGCAGGCATCCTGACCACGGGAAGGCACGGACAAGCGGAGATCATGGAGATCCGTGCTCACCGCGTCCGTGAGGGGCTGGAGGAGGGCAAGGTCGTCATCGTTGCCGGATTCCAGGGTGTTGACCCTGACTCGAAGGATGTCACGACGCTTGGTCGTGGTGGATCCGATGCAACCGCCGTTGCCCTTGCCGCGGCGCTTTCGGCAGACAGATGTGAGATCTACACCGATGTTGATGGTGTGTTCACCGCAGATCCGAGGGTGGTCCCAACCGCCAGGAAGCTCGAGGAGGTCTCATTCGAGGAGATGCTCGAGTTGGCGTCCGCCGGTGCAGGCGTTCTGATGCCGAGATCGGTTGAGTTCGGAAGAAGGTTCAATATCCCGATCCATGTTCGGTCGTCGTTCCACGACGGCGAGGGGACTTGGGTCAAGGAGGAAACAATGGAACAAGCAGTCGTACGCGGCATCGCCCACGATGACTCAGAAGCCAAGCTCACGGTCTATGAGGTCCCCGACACGCCTGGTGTTGCCGCGTCGCTCTTCGAGCCATTGGCGGACGCGGGCGTGAACGTCGACATGATCGTACAGAACGTGTCGCACGACGGATCAACGGACATCAGTTTCACCGTTCCCCTCGCGGCGCTCGACATGGCAGAGCGCGAAGCGAAGGCGGTTGCTGACCTTGTGAACGCCGGCGGTGTGAGCGTTGACCGCGGGATCGCCAAGGTGACCGTCGTCGGTATTGGCATGAAGACAGAATCCGGTATCGCTGCTCGTATGTTCCGGATCCTCTCCGACCATGGCATCAACATCCAGATGATCTCCACGTCGCCCATCCGGATCTCGTGTGTCGTTGCGGGCGATGAGGTTACCGAGGCCGTCCGCGCCCTGCACAAGGGCCTTGGTCTGGAAGATCAGGAATCCTGATGGATACACATGTCAGTCCGCGAGTCGCGATCGTCGGTGCCACCGGCGCGGTGGGCACAACGATGCTCAGCATCCTCGAGGAACGGCAATTCCCGGTATCTGACCTGAGGCTCATGGCCTCTTCACGTTCGGCAGGGAAGGCTATTGACACCAAGTGGGGAAGCATTGAGATCGAGGACCTCGCGACAGCGGATCCATCCGGAGTCGACATCGCCCTGTTCTCGGCAGGTGGTGCACGTTCGCTCGAATTCGCTCCGCACTTTGCCTCCGCTGGAGCAACCGTCATCGACAACTCGTCCGCGTTCCGGATGGACAATACGGTACCGCTTGTCGTCGCCCAGGTGAATGACGATGCGATCCGTTCCCATGAGGGCATCGTCGCGAACCCGAACTGCACGACGATGGTGGCGATGATGGCCGCCGGGCCTCTGCACAGGGCAGCCGGTCTCAGGACGTTGATCGCCACTTCGTATCAGGCTGTTTCCGGCTCGGGGCAGACGGGCATTTCTCAGCTTTCGTCAGAGATCGAATTCTTCGGCAGAGATCAAGAGGCTCTCGTCTCTGGTAACTGGGAGGAACCCGAGGGTGACCTCTACGCCAGACCGATTGCGTACAACGTCCTCCCGCTTGCCGGCTCGATGGGGGATGCCGGTTACACAGATGAGGAGTGGAAGCTCGTGTACGAGACCCGCAAGATCCTCGGTCGCGACGACATCAAGGTCGAGCCGACCTGTGTGCGGGTACCCGTGATGGTTGGGCATGGGATCGCTGCGATCATGTGGTTCGACCGTCGCGTCGATCTCGATGAAGCCGTTGCGGTGCTTGGGGAAGCTCCCGGCATGCAGCTGTGGGACGACACGAAGGTCCCCACGCCACTCGACTCGGCTGGAATCGATGACGTCCTTGTCGGAAGGCTTCGCGAGACGGTCGGTTACCCCGGGGGTATCAGCCTCTTCGCCATCGGGGACAATCTGAGGAAGGGCGCTGCACTGAATGCGGTGCAGCTGGCAGAGTTACTGATTGGGTAGAAGGTAGAAGGACGTGTCCATGGATCAGATCCTCACGACCACAACGGGTGGCGTTGCAACCATCAGGTTGAACGACCCTGACTCGATGAATGCGTTGTCTGCACCGATGGCTGCGGAGTTGGAACGGATCATTGCTGGACTCTCGGAGGATCGCTCGGTGCGTGCGCTCGTTCTCACGGGGACTGGGCGAGCATTCTGTGCTGGGGGCGACGTTCAGTCGTTCTACGACAACAGGGATGATCCTGCGGAGATCATGCAGGCGGTCCTCGACGGACTCCATGGTGCGGTCGGCCGATTGATCGATGCCCCTTTCCCGACGATCACCGCGATCAATGGAGTCGTTGCCGGGGCTGGGATGGGGATCGCTCTCGCAACCGACCTTGCGGTGGCAGCTGAGTCTGCGATGTTCACGATGGCCTACACGGGGATCGGAGTGTCGCCGGACGGATCGAGTACGTTCTACCTGCCTCGCCTCGTCGGCACCCGGGTCGCAATGGAGATGATCCTCACCAACAAGCATGTCTCCTCGGAGGAGGCGTTGGCGCTCGGAATCGTCAACAAGGTGGTCCCCGACGATGAACTCAGCGATGCAGCCGCCAAACTTGCAGCGAAGCTGGCCGTCGGCCCAACGCTGGCATATGTCCGTGCCCGGAAGCTACTGAGGTCGTCCCTGGGCGCAGATCCCTTCACGCAGATGGACGCAGAAGCCGACGGGATCCTCGCCGCAGGCGAGACGCAGGACTTCTACGAAGGAGTCTCCGCCTTCATCGAGAAGCGCCGCCCCACCTTCACGGGCAAATAGAAGACTCTGGCGTAGATTCCGGACATTTCCGTCCGAATTCTACGCCAGAGTCTCTGGTTGGTCGGGACGGCCGGATTTGAACCGGCGACCTCATCGTCCCGAACGATGCGCGCTACCAAGCTGCGCTACGTCCCGATTGACGGAAGTGTATCCCGAGAAGGGGGCTTCTGAGCTTCGCCAGAAGCGTCAGTCGATGCGTTCAATCTTGATGCGGTCCACCCGTTGGCGATCCATTGCAAGGACCGTGTACCTGAAGCCGCCCTCGCCGATCGTGTCACCGCGATCAGGGATCTTCCCGAACGTGGTCATGATGAAGCCGCCAACCGTTGAATAGGGGCCCTCGGGGATTTCATGATCTATCGCGCCCTCCAGATCATCGATGTCGAGCCTCCCATCCGCGATCCAGGCCTTCTGCGCGATCTGCGTAACGGAAGGGGTGCCTGCGTCGTACTCATCCTGGAGTTCGCCCACGAGTTCTGCGACGAGATCCTTGATGGTGACGATTCCTTCCACGCCACCATGCTCGTCGACAACCACGGCCATCCCGTAGCGTCGCGCCCGCATCTCCTCGAGCGTGTCGAGCACCGACATTGTCTCGGGCACATAGTTGGGAGGTCGAACCAATGGTGAGAGATCTGCAGAGTCCTCAGACTGTCGCAGGAGATCCTTGACGCTCACGATGCCCTGGAGCTCGTCAAGTCCGTCCGCGGTCACAGGGAATCGTGAATGCCCGGTGTTAGTCACGGCTCTGCGGAGATCTTCGCTCGTGAACGGCACCGGAACCGTAACGATGTCGAGTCGAGGGGTCATGACATCTCGAACCGAGGTATCGGAGAGATGGAAGAGCGCGTCGATTATCTCGCGCTCTGCCCTCTCGATCTGTCCGCCTCTATGGCTGAGCGCTGCAAGTGCCCGAATGTCATCCTCTGTGACTCCGTCTGTTGCGCCGTCGAAATCGATATGCAGCAGCCTGAGCAGACCCCGGGTGATGGCTGAGAAGAAGCGGGCTACGGGTGCAAGGACGATCGACAGATTCCAGATGACAGGTGCAACGCGGAGGGAGAACTGCTCAGGGTGGCGGGCCGCGATCGTCTTCGGTGTGATCTCTCCAAAGATCAGGAGGACCGCTGTCATGACAACAGTTGCAATCCACGGCCCCCACGTCTCCCCGATGAGGGAAACGAACAGGATCGTTGCCACCGAAGCGGACAGAACGTTGACTGTGTTGTTGGCCACAAGCAGCGTGGAGAGCATGCGCTCCGGATGGGAGACGAGCTTCTCGAGGCGTTTGCCTCGTGGATCCGTGTCAGCAAGTTGGTGCACCCGCTCCCGAGAAATGCCGATCAACGCCGTTTCAGAACCGGAGAAGAAACCGGACGCGAGGGTGCAGACACCAAGGATCGCGAGGTAAACGAACATCTCAGTGGTCATCGGTGCCTCAGCGATGACCAGTCGGTACTCGCAGGTTCCTTGTCAGTGCTCACGACGAGGATGGATCCAATGCAAGTGCTTCCAGCAGTGTTGACCCCGGGGCATCCTTCGAAACCCAGTTCTTCGCACCGGAGCGTCCGGCAAGGAACGCGTCTACGTCGCGGTCGAGCAGAATCGTTACTGGGATCTGCGCACGGTCTTTGGCTTCGGCGCGAACGGCACGTGTGACAGCCATTGAGCCCATGGATCCGACCTGCATGTCCACGAGAACAGCATCAACATCCTCGAGGTATGCAGTCGCGGCAGCGGTTTCCGAGTCCGAGTGGTCGATCAGCTCAACATCTGCACCGGCAAGCGAGGTGTGCACTCGGTCGATGACTCTCTGTCTGTCGGCGACAAGAAGGATCTTCAGCATGGATTGGAGAATAGCTGTCGGCCATCAGCTGTCGGTCATCAGCTATCAGCTATCAGCCAGCAGCTATCAGCCAGCGGCTTCTTCCATTAATCGCCGAAAGCCGAGAGCAATTTCTGCGGTACTCTGCCCGCCATGCGTGCTTCTCGTCTTGTTCTGCTCGTCGTGGTGTTGGCGGCTCTCTTTGTTGGTGCGGCCTCGGC
>CBETWC010000043.1:0-9156 GCA_965539925.1 uncultured bacterium | reverse complement strand
ATCGAGGCCGCGAGCTCGTTGGCAGAGCGCAGTGCGCGGTATGCATCATTGTGGCGATCCTCGGAAACCGTGTTCCCTGTCAGCGCCGCGATGGCTTCAACGCTCAGCAGATCATCCCGACCAGAGATGGTTGCTGTGGCGCGGTTGGATCTTTCCAACGTGTGGAGGGTGATGAACGCGCAGCCGGAGTCTGTTGCTGCATTGATGACTGTGCGCAGAATCTGACGCACCTTTGCGCTGTCACCCCATGCCCGGCTGCGAGAGAGGTCGGACTCGAAGATGGCATCCGTAGTGACCGTTGAGGCGATCGAAACGATCTCGTCGTCGAGCAGGACCACGGCCTCGATGGGCGGTTCATTGGCCAAAGGGCCCTCCACGTCAGCGAGATCGGAGAGAGCTCTCTCTACCTCACGAGCATCGCTTCGAATCGCGATCAGCATCTCGCGCTGTTCATCGAACGCGAGTTCAGGGGAGTTGGCCAGGTGGTCAGCGAATCCAACAATCGAGGTGAGGGGGTCTCTGAGCGTGTAGGCCATGCGTGTCCGCAGCGAGGTGTCTGCAGTCCGCATCTGATCGATCTCGTTCAAGAGATTGTCGCGCTCTGCGATGAGGATGTCCCTGCTCAGGACGATGGCTGCGGTGTAGATGCCCAGGGCGGTGAACGCGATCGCTCCGCTGGCCATGACGAAGCGTGGTGTTGTCGCCACTGTTGCGGTGATACTGCCGAGGACGAAGAGGACAACACCAGTCACGGCGGTGATGACCCAAGCGATAGGGGATGTTCGTTCGAAATGCATGTGCTACCTCTCACCATTCATCGACAGACGCGTGGTATTGGTAGAGGGTGCTTGTCGGATGCTCAGAAGAACTAGTCAGGCAGCAATCAGGAACCAGGAATCAGGCGTCAGGCAGAAAGGCCGACACGCGGTTCGGGAAAGCAACCATCGTCTCTGCCTGATGCCTGATGCCTGATACCTGGAAGCGAGGCGTAGCCGAGCGGTCGGGCGGCTACGCCGCCCTTCTACCTGATACCTGTCATTCCGTGCCTGTACCCTGACCCCATGGACTCTCCCATCCTTGTTGCTATCGATGTGCCGCTGGTTGGCGACGAACGTCGCAAGAACTGGGCGAAGATCGTGACAAATGTCGACGAATCGCTTGCCTCGGGATGGGCGTTTGAGGGGGACTTCATCGCCACGGGCGGGATCCAGGATGTGCCCATCGGCTCCATCCTGCTCCTGTACGGTGAGCGAGGATCTCGGACCAATCCGCAGATCGAGACCAGAGTCCTCAAGGTCAACAATGACGGCACGATGAGTCACATCGGAAGTGCCAAAGGGAGAGCTTGGGCGAGGACACTCAGGGATCAGATCGTGCAACTCCTTGCTGACGACAAGGAGATACCGGTAGGGCAGCTGCCCTGGGGACCGGAGCTTCTCGGATACTCGACCGAGGCGCTCGAAGAGGAGCTACGTCGACGAAGCTGAGGATCTTCGAGCCAACGCCAGGGCAAACCGCTGCTCGGTGTCTGTCCACCACTCGCTGACCTCGAGGCCGGCGGCAGCTAGCTCCTCGGAGACCTGATCTCGCGTGAACTTGCAGGACCACTCCGTATGGATCGATTCGCCGGCTCGCGTATGGACCACGAGATCGATCGCATCAAGGCGTATCTCCATGTCACGATTCGCACGGAGACTCTGTTCCATGCAACCGGTCTCGGTGTTGAGCTGGGTCACATGGTCGAAACCGCTGAGATCCAGATCCCCATCAAGTTCCCTGTTGAGCACGGTGAGAATGTTCTTGTTGAATGCGGCAGTCACGCCAGCCGAGTCATCGTATGCAGCGCGAAGCGTTGGTTCATCCTTCAGGATGTCGACGCCGAGCAGAAGCCCGTCTTCCTCGTCGAGCATCTGGGAAACCGCGCGGAGGAATCCCCTGCGCTGGTCAAGAGGCAGATTGCCGATCGTCGATCCCAGGAAGGCAACGAGTCGACGCCCATGCCTCGGGACCGCGCCGAGGTCTGATCCGAAGTCTCCGAGGTAGCCGCGGACCCGGAGCCACGGGTATGTCTCGATGAGATTCTCGCCAGCGTGCCTCAGAGCTGCTTCCGATACGTCGATCGCCACGTAGACATCTCCCGCCTCTCTCTCGTGGATGGCAGTGAGAAGCAGACATGTCTTGCGGGCGTAGCCAGCGCCGATCTCCACGAGTTCATCCGGGTGGATAGCCGCGATGATGTCATTGGAGTATGTCTCGAGGATCTCTGTTTCTGCCCGAGTCAGGTAGTACTCGGGGAGGCCAGTGATCTCTTCGAAGAGCGCCGACCCATGATCGTCGTAGAAGTAGATGGATGGAAGGCTCTTGTGCTCAGAAGTGAGCCCCTCGCGGACGTCCTTGATCATCTGGTCCCTGAAATCGTGCGCATGGCCGATTCGTGTGAGCGTGAATCGTGATTCGGCCTCGATCATTGGACGTCCCACGCCAGCCGGACACCTGCCAGGATCTGTCGTCTCTGCCGATAGTCCCAGTTGCGGAACGTGTTGCGAGCCACAGACGGCGCCGTCGCCCACGAAGCGCCTCGAAGCACTCGGAAGTTCTCATCCTCGAAGAACACCTCTGAGTATTCGGCGTAGGGGAATGTCGAATAGCCCGGATAGGGAGCGAAAGGCGATGACGTCCACTCGTAGACATCGCCCAGTAGCTGCTCGACGCCGTGGCCGGAAGCTCCCAACGGATAGGACCCGACAGGCGCAGGACCCCAACCGTGCTGGCCAAGATTCGCGTGTTGGCTTGTTGGGTCGGTGTCGCCCCACGGGTACTTGCGGGAGTGCAGCGTGCCCGGTCCCGTGCTGGCAGCCTTCTCCCACTCCATCTCCGTCGGTAGCCTTCCGCCAGCGAAGTTGGCGAACGCTTCGGCCTCCCAGAAGCTGATGTGAATGACCGGTTCTGTGGGGTCAAGTGATCGGATGATGCCGAACATGACCTGGCTCCATCCGCCCGCTCCATCTCGAATCCAACCTTGAGGAGCGTCATGTTCCACGGTCTCGCGCCATGCCCAACCTTCGTCACTCCACAATTCCGGACGCCCGTATCCGTTCGCGTCGATGAACTCGGCGAATCGACGGTTCGTCACAGGGAACCGATCGATGTCGTATGTCTCCACTTGCACTGTGTGGGCCGGTCGCTCGTTGTCGTAGGCAGAGGTCCGATCGTCCGTTCCGAGGGCGAACGGGCCACCCTCGACGCGTACCCGTTCGGTGTCGTCGACAGATCGCGAACTCGGTAGGTGCCTCGAGGCAGCCATCGCGTAGGGCGCGAGATCCGGTCGCAGGTTCAGCGCCTGGAGGATCGTCTCCTGGTGTTGGGCTTCATGCTGGATCGTCATCTCGAATACGTATCCACCGTGCGCAAGCCTCGGGCCATCGATCAGGTCGGTCCGCTTGAGCACCTGGTCTGTGTCGTGTCGAACCTCGTTGAGATACTCGGTCGCGTCGGCACGGTCAAGCAGCGGTAGGTCTCCACGAATCCACCTGGGGTTGTCGAAGGGGTTGTACATCGCATCGCGCTGCTCGTCGTGTGCCGTACGTCCGTCGAGTTCACGCAGGAGCCAGTATTCCTCGAAGTTCGCGATGTGCCCCATGTCCCACACCAGAGGACCCATGAGTGGGTTGAACTGGTCGTGGACGTCTTCATCCGCGAGCGGTTCAGTCATTACGAATGTGCGTCTTCGCACACTGTGAAGACCGCGACTCAGGCGTGTCTTGGTTTCGGCTGGGGACTGGGCTGGCATGTACGAATCCTACCTATCGGTCTGCGAGTCAACGATGCAGGGCGCGGATCCATTCCAACCTGACGCCTGACGCCTGACGCCTGACGCCTGATACGTGACACCTGAAGCCTGACACCTGTAATCTGAACGGATGCTCCGTGTACCCCGACTACTCGTTCTGGCCGCAACTGTGTCTGTCGGAGTGGGCATGCTTGCAGTCCCGGCGCTCGGGTCCACTGATTCGGACTCCGGAGTGGAGACGTTGGGCTCGTGTACAGCCAATCAGCAGAACATCAGTGGTGTGCGTACGTTCCTCACTCCCGGTGCACCGCTCAACGAAGACGTCGCCTTCAACACGCAGGATCCTGATGCCGAGCAGAATCCGCTCGAACTGATTCGGTTCCCCGATGAGGTCGCGCTTTGGGAGACAGCAGGGTTCCTGCCAGATCGCTCGCTGAGTGCCGGTGTCGATCTGTCCATCCCTGCTGTCAGGGCATTTGCATTCACGGGACCGGAGCGGTGGGACACGGAGATCTCGGACTCGATAGTGAGGCTCTACTGCGGTCTGTTCGACCGTCACCCGGATGCATTCGAGGTTGAGTATTGGGTCGGCAGATACCGCAACGGATTGCCCCTCGTAACCATTGCTGAGGCCTTCACCCATTCACAGGAGTTCGTCGGACGATACGGCACTCCTTCTGACGCTGGCCTGGTCCGCAATCTGTACAGGGACGTTCTGGACCGTGAATCGAGTGCAGGGTCGGTCGATGCACTCGTGACTGCCCTCAACACCGGTGAAGAGCATCGTGGTCAGACGGTTGTGCGGTTCACCGAATCCTCTGAGTACGTACGTCGAACGGGCACCGCATCGCCGGTGAAGCCGATCCTGCCGTATCCCGACGTCGGATCGGGCCGAAGGATCATCTACACCAATGGTGGACAGAGGATCTGGCTGATCAACGCGACAGGCGAACTCCACAAGACACATCAGGTGTCGGGGAGGCGGGGCGTCCCTTCGGTCGGCCGGTACAAGATCTACAGCATGTCACGGTATGCATGGGCTCCATACGATGGCATCACGATGGAATACATGGTGCGGTTCGCCCGAGGCGAGTGGCCGTATGGCTTCCATTCCATACCGGTGCACCCGGACAAGGCACCCATGCAGACACCCGCTCAGCTAGGTACCCACCGATCAGGTGGATGCGTCCGTCAGCTGTGGGACGACGCGGAAGCCGTGTTCGAATGGTCCACGGTCGGCACGAGGGTCATCGTCACGCCGTGAGCGGGCGATGCCGCGGAACGTAGTACGTAGTACGAATGACGTAGTACGACTCAGAGGTCTTGCACCTCTGGGACCTGGGACCTGGGACCTGGGACCTGACGCCTGACGCCTGATTCCTCAGTGCTCACCCTTGGGTGTGACGACCCATGTTGCGATCGCCGTGATGAGCATCGCGATGCCCAGCAGGGTCAGAGCGGCGGTCATGAAGTCGTCACCGGGTGCGGTCGTCGAGGTAACCGCGGCGGTCTCTGTTGCGAGGATGAGTGAAAGCATGGGGGCAGACTACAGGATTCAGGTGTCGGGTGTCAGAAGAGAGCAGAGAGTAAAGAGCTGAGAGCAGAGAGCTGAGAGCAGAGAGCTGAGACCGGAAGGGGAGGGGTCTCGGCTCTGCCGTAACATTCGCGGATGGCTGAAACACCTGCAGCTGCTCCCGTAGGCCCGCCGTCACTCAAGGGTGTCCTTGGTGGCGGATTCAAGCTCACATGGGGTTTTGTCAGACGTCGTCCGTGGTCATTCGCCCTTGCGGTGTTCGGAGCGCTTCTGTTCGTATCAGCGATCGTGGCGTCGGCTGTGGTCGCGGGCAGGATCACGGACTCGCTGATCATCCCGGTGCTCGAGGACGGGGCTTCCACAACAGGGCGGCTCTGGCCAGCAATCGCGATGGTCGCGACAGTCGCCGTCTGGAAGTCGATCGGGATCACGCTGCGTAGGTCGGCTGCAGGATGGCTCCAGTACGGGACAAGGACAGACGCGCGCAAGCGACTCATCGAGCACCAGATGAACCTCGATCTTGCTTGGCACGGTCGTAGATCCACAGGTGACCTCCTGTCTGTGAGTGAGGTCGACACGAATCAAGGCACGTTCGTCCTTGCCCCGTTTCCCTACGCGACGGGGTCCTTCTTCCTACTCATAGGAACCGTCGTGCTCGTCGGGGCGAGCGATCTGTTCCTCGGCGGTGTGGTCCTCGTCGGTCTTGTGGCCATGCTCGCCACGGACATCCATGGAGCCTTCAGGACGTACCAACCATTCGTTGAAGTGCAGGAGGCTCGGGGTCGCGTATCTGGCATTGCTCACGAATCCATCGACGGTGCTCTCACGATCAAGGCACTCGGTCGACGCGACGAGGAGACGCGCAGGTTCTCCGAAGCGTCCGATGACCTGAGGGACAAGCTCATCCATGTCAATTCGATCTGGGTCTCGTACAGAGCGGTGGTCGAGGCTCTACCAACGATCGTCACCGTCGCCGTTCTTGTCGTTGGCACTTTCAGGCTTGCATCCGGCTCGGTATCTGCGGGCGATCTCGTCACCGTCGCCTATCTGCTGTCCCTGTTGACGATGCCCGTCTCGCTTCTCGGATTCGTGATCTGGGAGATGGCACACTCGATGGCCGCATGGCAGCGAGTGCAGGAGATCCTTGACTCCCGTGACGTGGTCGACCATGGCGTCGAGAAGGCGATCGCTGAGTCCAGTGGGGGCGCAGTCGACAGCTCCGAAGTGTCGTTTGGCTACTCAGCTGATGAGTTGGTGCTTTCGGACGTCAATCTCGACATTGCTGCTGGACGGACGATCGCGGTTGTCGGTCCAACCGGTTCCGGGAAATCAACGCTCGCGCTTCTGTTCGCTCGCCTCTGGGATCCTGTGTCAGGACATGTGACGATCGACGGGCGGGACGTCAGGGACTTTGCGCGCTCAGAACTGGCATCCGAGGTCGCCTTTGTCGCTCAGGAGTCCTTCCTGTTCGACGACACAGTCGAAGGGAACATCACGTTGGGAGCTCCGATCTCGCGCGAAGACGTGCGAGCGGCAGCGGCCCTCGCCGGTGCTCAGAGATTCATCGACGAGCTCGAGTATGGATTCGATACCAGCATCGGTGAGAGGGGAACGTCTCTGTCCGGTGGTCAGCGCCAGCGTGTAGCGCTTGCTCGTGCCCTTGTTCGGCGGCCAAGGGTGCTCGTCCTCGACGATGCAACATCGGCTGTGGACCCGTCGGTTGAGATTCAGATTCTCAAGGGGCTTCGACGTTCAGAGCTGCCTTCAACTGTTGTGGTCGTCGCCTACCGAAAGGCATCGATCGCCCTCGCAGACGAGGTTGTGTTCATTGAGGGAGGACGTGTTGTCGCCCATGGGTCACACGACGAACTCATGCTGTCCACACCGGGCTACGCACGTCTGCTCACCGCGTATGAAGAGGATGCCGCCGCTCGGGCGCGCGAGGGGGGCGAGCGATGAGTGATCAGCCCACGATGAGGACTTCCAAAGCTCTCGGCCGATCATTCGGCGTGGCACCGGCGCTTCGCCAGGGGCTGGTCTTCACACTTGTTCTTGCGGTCGTGGGAACAGCGCTTCAGGTGGTCGTTCCCGTTGTCCTGCAGCAGATCATCGACAACGAGATTCTCGGCTCAGGTGACATCAACACGGGGGCCGTCCTGCGGCGTGGCGGATTCGCCCTTGTTGCCGTGGTTCTGGCGATGGGTGCCCGGTTCGTTTCGCTTCGCAGGCTTGTGCGGTCGTCCTCCTCAGGCCTTGCGCAGATACGCACGATGACATTCGATCATCTCCACAAGCTTTCGATGCTCGAGTTGCAGGCTGAACGCAGGGGTGCCCTTGTTGCTCGCGTCACATCCGATATCGAGACGATCCAACACTGGATGGAGTGGGGTGGCGTGGGAATGGTGCTCGGCTCGGCCCAGATCGTCCTCGCTGTGGTCGTGATGTTCGTCTACGGCTGGCAGCTCGCCCTTGCCGTACTCATCGGCGTGGCAGTGTACACGGTGATGGTTGTCGTGTTCCAGCGAGTGCTTTCGAGGGCCCACGACAAGGTGCGCGAACGCGTCGCCGATTCGCTAGCCGTGACAGGAGAAGCGATTTCGGGTCTGTCAACGGTTCGGGCCTACGGCATGGAGGATGTCGTGATGGAGCGGGTCGACGATCGACTCGATGAACAATTCAAAGCTGAAGTGAACACGGCGATCTTCGCTTCCTCGCTGTTCTCGAGTGCCGAGCTGTTCGCAGGATTCCTTACGGCCTTGGTGGTGGCGTTGGGAGTGGTCTTCGGACCGGATTGGGGTATGTCAGCGGGGACACTCGTCGCATTCCTCTTCCTCGTGAACCTGCTGATCGAGCCGATTCAGCGCCTTGTCGAGACGATCGACCAGGCACAGTCCGCTGGCGCAGGACTTCGCAAGATCCTCAAGATCATCGACACCCCGATCGCCATACCGGATCCCGTCGACGGCACGGCCCTCCCGGATCGGAGTCTGAGGGTTGAGTTCAACGGTGTGACGTTCCGGTATCCCGAGGGGCCGGACATCCTCAAGAACATCTCGACACTTATCCCGGCCGGTCAGCGTGTTGCGGTGGTGGGTGAGACCGGTTCAGGGAAGACGACGTTCGCCAAGGTTGCGACCCGGCTTCTCGTGCCGCAGGCAGGTGCAGTTGCCGTGGGTGGGATCCCGATTGATCGTGTCCCCTTCGCATCGCTCCGTTCGCACATGGCATACGTTCCTCAAGAGGGCTTCCTGTTCGACGCCTCGGTTGCGGACAACGTCAGGTATGGGCGGCCGGGGGTTTCGGACGACGTCGTGCGAGCCGCGTTTGATGATCAGGGTCTGTTGGCCTGGGTCGAGTCACTCCCGGCTGGTATCGACACCGAAGTTGGTGAACTCGGTGGGAACCTGTCCGCTGGCGAGCGGCAACTGGTTGCCCTCGTGCGTGCGTGGATCTCAGACCCGTCGGTGCTCGTGCTCGACGAGGCAACTTCAGCCGTTGACCCCGCCCTCGAGGTTCAGATCCGGAACGCGATTGAACGTGTCACACAGGGCCGTACTTCGATCACCGTCGCCCACAGGCTCTCGACTGCGGAAGCCTCGGATCGGGTGCTGGTGTTCTCAGAGGGCGAGATCGTCGAGGACGGCACACACGCCGAGCTCTCCGCCGCCGGCCACGTATACGCCGCCATGCACAGGGACTGGGAGGGCTCAACCCGCGAGTGAGCAGAAAGCAGCAGCACGCATCAGCTATCAGGCGTCAGGCGTCAGGCAGAACATGCAAATACCCATCTTCCGGTAGCTGCTGGCTGATAGCTGATGGCTGGTGGCTGACG
>CBETWC010000042.1:0-9172 GCA_965539925.1 uncultured bacterium | reverse complement strand
CAACATCGACGACCTGTTGGGAAGGGAATACAGAAGCTCCACGCTTCTCAGCGAAGTAGAGGTAGTTCTTGTCGAGAGTGTTCTTCGCGTTGTGGCGACAGCCGACCATGCAGTTTCCGCATGCGATACAGCCCGACCGGGGTGGACCCTCCCCGTCGAAGTAGGGATCCTCTGCTTCGACTCCGGACTGACCGAAGTAGATGCCGACCGGAGTCGGGTGGTAGCTGTCGGCAACGCCGAGCCTGTCTGCGACGCGACGCATGACCTGATCTGCTGGGGTGTCGAGCGGGTTCTCTGTGACACCCAACATGTACCTGGCTGTCGCGAAATGCGGCTCGAGTTCAGCCCTCCAGTCGGTGATGTCTCTCCACTGATCGTCCGTGAAGAACGGCTCTGCGGGCGCATAGAGCGTGTTGGCGTACACCAGGGATCCACCGCCAACCCCAGCGCCGCTGAGGACCATGATGTCGGGGAGAAGCGAGATTCGCTGGATCCCGCGCATACCGAGTTTCGGGAACCAAAGCGACTTGCGAGTGTTCCAATTCGTCTTGGGGAAGTCCTCCGTCCTCCAGCGTTTCCCTGCCTCGAGAACCGCAACGTTGTAGCCCTTCTCGGTGAGCCGCATCGCGCTGACACTCCCACCGAACCCAGATCCAACGATGACGACGTCGAAGGTGTCCTGGGCGGTCACGATTGCATCAGATCAGGGCAGATCCCCACGCGGGAACGGCGCCACCGTTGATGACTTTGGACTTCTCGCTCGCGAGGAAGTTGATCACCTCGGCGATGTCGCGGGGCTTCGGCCAGTTGACGTAGTCAGCGTACGGAAGCGCAGCTCGCGTCGCCTCTGTGTTGATCACCGATGGCATCACGGTGTTGCACGTCGTGTTTGTATCGAGCAGCTCTGCTGCGACCGACCGTGCCAGAGCGAGGACCCCGGCCTTTGCCATGTTGTATGCAGCCTGACCGGCCGGTGCCTCGAGTGACTGTTTGGATCCCATCAAGATGATGCGCCCCCAATCCTCGGCCATGAGGGGGATGGCTGCCTTGGTCGTGTTCCACGCGGTTTTGAGATTGAGGTCGAGCATTCGATTGAGGCGAACGTGACCTGTTTCGGCAACGTCGCGACCGCCGGCCCATCCACCGACGAGCGAGGCCATCACGTTGATCGGGCCGAAGCTGTCGTATGCCTCAGAGAACAGAGCGGATACGGCATCAGCATCGGTCACGTCGACCCGACGGATGATCAGCCGGTCCTCTTCGTACTCTGTCTCGCTCTCGAGGGCGGTTGCTTCCTCGGGCAGGAGATAACTCGCTGCAACGTTGAAACCGCGGTCAAGGAGCATCGGAACGAGACAGCGCCCGACAGAGCCGGTGCCTCCAGGAATGACTGCAACAGGGGAAATGCTCATCTCGTCACAATAGCTCCTATTTCGTAACCTCCGTGTTCCGTGGTAATCTCGGCGCCACAATTCGGTCGATTTCGGAGGAACCATGGCATCCATCACACTCGAAGACATCGGGAAGGTCTATCCGGATGGTACGAGGGCGGTCGGCCAGGTCGATCTCGAGGTTCGAGATGGTGAGTTCCTTGTGCTCGTCGGGCCTTCAGGCTGCGGTAAATCCACCGTTCTGCGGATGATTGCAGGACTCGAGGACATCACCGAAGGCAAGATGAGTATCGGTGACCGCCTGGTCAACGACGTGCCACCGAAGGACAGGGACATCGCCATGGTGTTCCAGAACTACGCGCTTTACCCACACATGTCCGTGCGTGACAACATGGCCTTCGGCTTGAAGCTGCGAAAGATGCCCAAGGACGAGATCGAACGCCGCGTCAACGAAGCGGCCGAAACGCTTGAGATCACCGAGTTCCTCGATCGCAAGCCGAAAGCCCTCTCCGGTGGTCAGCGTCAGCGTGTTGCCATGGGTCGCGCCATCGTGCGTGAACCGAGCGCATTCCTCATGGATGAGCCCCTGTCGAACCTCGACGCGAAACTGCGTGTCCAGATGAGGACTGAACTGGGACGTCTCCACCACCGGCTCGAAACGACCACCGTGTATGTGACGCACGACCAGATCGAGGCGATGACCCTCGGTCACAGAGTCGCCGTTCTGCGGCCTGTATCTGCGAAGCGCCCCTTCAACCTCCAGCAGGTGGCTCCACCGACGGAACTGTTCAACAACCCCGTGAACCTCTTCGTGGCCGGCTTCATCGGGAGTCCGGCGATGAACATGGTGTACGGAGAATTGAGCAGGGAAGGCGAGAACGTCAAGGTGGCATTCGGTGGACACACCATCACTGTCGACCAGGTCTCTCTGGACGCACACCCCGGTATTGAGGAGTACATCGGTCAGCAGATCGTTGTCGGTATCAGGCCGGGCGCCTTCGAGAACGCTCAGATTGCCGGCTCAGCGGCGGATCGAACGATCACTGTCACGACCGATGTGAACGAACATCTCGGATCGGAGTCGTACGTGCACTTCGCCATCGATTCGCCTCCCGTGGTCACGCCCGATATCGAGGAGCTCCTCGCAGATTCGGGTCAGGACTCGAGTTCACTCGGCGACGCGAGCAAGTTCACTGCACGGGTCAGCTCGGATATTGACGTTCCGGATGGTTCCTCGGTCGATCTTGCCATCGACACGACGAAGCTGCACTTCTTCGACATCGAGACGAGCAACAAGATCGGTAGAGAAGCCCCGGGTTCCTAGGCGTCCCGAACGTCTTCGAGACTGATTCCGACGGGGGCGAGTTCAGGTAGAAGCTCGTTGCCGCTCACAGCTTCGTTCATCGTGAATACGCCAGGTCGACTGACAACGCCCCGTACGATCAGATCCGCAAGAGCAGTGGCTGGGAACGCGGTCGTCCGGGCGAGTGCTGAGAACCCGTCACGCCCTGTGTCCGTGATCTGATACGCCGTTCGCTCGCCGTTCTGGTCGCGCCACACCCGGATCAACACGACATCGGGGGCGCCCAGGGGCAGGGTGCGATCGAGTGCATCGAGGAGTACGTCTCGCGGAGCAACCGCGACCTTCCCGATCGTTCGTTGAGCTTCGTCGAACATCCCCATCTCGAGCAAGGAGCGGAACACGATTCCGTGACCAGGAAATCGGAGTGTCTTGTACTCGAGTGATCGGACTGCACCCACGTGTCGTGTCGCCATTGTCGAAGTCCCGCCAGCCGTCGAGAACGCCTCGAGAGGTCCCCAGCCCTCCCACGCCACGTCTTCGGTGCGACTGAGAGGATCGACGAGCGTGTGCGCACCGTTCTCGATGATCTCGCACGGCTCGGCATACTCGTTGATGAGGCCACCGGGACTGAATGCGAGCTGGTACCCGAGAGCACCGATCGGCTTCTGGGGGAGGGCACCGACACGGATCTGAATCGAGTCGATCACGCCCTCTGAGGCTGAACCGATGAGGTCCTCCGCAAGCACATTCGCCAGACCGGGAGCAAGGCCACAGTCGGGCACGATCATGACACCTGCGTCGGATGCCTTGTCGTGGAGATGCTTCTGGCCAGCGACCACCGTTGGGTTCCCTCCGAAGTCCACGTAGTGCGTATGCGTTGTCACGGCTGCCGATGCCACCGATAGGCCGAAGTGATAGGGGACAGCAGAGACGACGATGTCGTAGATGTCGAGCTCGTTGAGCAGATGGGCTGTGTCACCTGCATCGAGTTTCACGGGAGTTGCTCCTGAGGCACGTGCGACATCGCGGGCTGCATCGATGTCTGCATCCGCGACGGCAACATCATGACCGCGACGCACCAGATCCCAAGCAGCTGCCGAGCCAACGATTCCTGCGCCCAGTACGAGTGTCGCCATGGTTCCTCCTCAGGGATTCAGTTTCTTGAACACCTCTGCTGGCCCGATGCCGAGCAGGTCACCACTCTCTGCGTGCCAGACGGCCAGCTTGTCGATGAATTGGAGCCTGCGTTCAGGACCCGACTCGGCTCCGCCCATTGTCGTATCGCTTTGGGAGGAGTGACAGAGCAGAGCCTCAACCTTCCGATCGAACCACTCCGACGTTATCGGTTCCGCGTGATCCGGTTCATCGGCTGACCAGAGGAGCAACGCGTCAGGCCGGTGCGCTGGCACTCCAGAGTCGGTGTATGCGAGTGGTTCCCTGGCCGTCGCGATGGCATCGACGGCAGCCAGACCAGTTGCACGATGATCCGGGTGGAGTTGGTATCGCTGCCATGGGTCGTGTGTGAGGACGACATCCGGCTTGAGCATGCGAATGTGGACGGCGATCTCCCTGCGCAGATCCATCGTGTTCTCCAACTCGCCGTCGACATGATCGAGGTGCACCGTCGATGCAACCCCGAGGATCGATGCGGCACGTGACTGCTCCCTCCTGCGCGTAGCAACGAGCTCCTCCCTGTCGATCTCGGGGTTCCATGAGCCCTTCGACCCATCAGTGACGATGAGCATCGTGATCTGTGCACCTGAGTTGCTCCAACGCGCAAGTGTCGCGCCCGCACCAAATTCGGCGTCGTCCGGGTGTGCCCCGATCGTAAGCACGATCCTTGGGTCGCGAAGGGGTGCCTGGTTGCCGGAGAGCTGGTCGTACAAGTCGGTGGTCATGTACTCACACTACGTCCGTTGAGCAGATCGGGGAAGGCTGAAAGTTGGGTCTCGGTGTCGATGTCGATCGACAATTCAGCGTTCGAAACGATGGTCGCGTCTGGTGCTTCGACGAAGTGTCGGTGGAAGGAACCGGGACCATAGGCAAATGCGAATGTTCCCGTTGATGCGATGACATTCGTCCCACCGTCGTGACTCGGGACCAATACCGTCCCGTTGTCCGCGAGATCAGCGACGTTGCGCAGCGCGCTGGCCGTCACGAGCGGCAGATCGGCGTGAAGAGCAATCCAAGGCAGGCCCTCAAGTGTCGTGACAGCTGATGCAACTGCCGAGGTGAGACCCCCTCCCGGGTCAGGCAGGACATCCAATCCGAGATCGGCAGCCCATTCGGCCACAGCATGTGAAGACGAGACAACAATCGTGCGTAGTCCGGCCTCGCTGGCTTCTGTCGCGGCCCGAGTGCACAGGACGCGAGAGAGGAGTTGCCTCTCGTCGGTACCAAGGACGCTGCTGAGACGAGACATGCCAGCGAAGTCGCGTATCGGCAGAATGACGGTGGGAGATTGCACCACCGGTTACTTGTCCGGGAATTCTGCGAGTTGGATGAGCACTCCGTGCGCCGAAGCTGGGTGAACGAATGCTTCCTTCCAATCCTCCTTGGTGTCATCGAACCCGACAACCGTGAAACCGAGCTCCTCTGCTCGGGTGACCGCCCTACGGATATCGGTGACCTTGAAGGTGAGGTGATGTAGCCCCTCCCCGTTCTCGGTGAGGTACCTGTTGAGGAAGTTGTGCTCGTCATCAACGGCAGGGCTGATCATCTCGAGCCGTCCCTGTCCGGGGAGGTCGAACTGGATCCATTGGAAGTCACCGGCATGGCTGAAGCCACCGCCGATATGTGTCCCACCCAGGAGATCGACGAGGGCTTGCGCCATCTCGATGTCGTGGACAGCAATAGACACGTGATCGAACCTCTCGATGACATCCTGGAGGCCTTCGTGCATGTCTCCGATTCCGTTCACGGTGTGGCGATCCTGCGTTCGTACCACTGGAGCACCATCGAGAGCGACACCGTGAGGGTGAGATACATGGCTGCGAGAATCATGAAACCAGCAAAGAACTGGAAGGAACGCCCCGTCCACAGCTTGGACATCTGTGTGATCTCTCGAACGGCGAGAATCGAGACGAGCGACGAGTCCTTCAGCAGGGCAATGAGGTCATTTCCGAGCGCTGGCATGACGTTCTTGAGCGCCTGGGGCCAAACAATGAACCGAAAGACCTGCCGCTTGTTGAGGCCAACCGACATCCCTGCTTCTCGTTGTCCCTTTCTCACTGACTCGATGCCGGCTCGGAAGACCTCGGCGATGTAGGCGGCGTAGATCATTCCAACAGCGAGCGTTGCCCGAACAGCTTTCGATGCAATCGCTGACCGCGGCCCTATCCCCAGAAGGTCGAACGCCCAGGGCACGATCACCAGGCCGAACATGAAGAGCGTCACGAGAACAGGGATCCCGCGCATGAGTTCGATGTAGTACATGGCCAGATTCCGCGGGATCGCTCGCTTCGACATCCTGCCCAGGGCCACGATGAGTCCCACGATCATCGCGACAATGAACCCCCCAATTGTCACGGTGAAGGTCAGTATCAGCCCATCCTTGATGAACAGGTATCCGTCTTCCCACGTCTCGTCCGTGAGGATCTTGTAGAGCGGGAACAAGATCGTAAGGAGGATCCCGATCAGCCACCATGGGAAGGCAGTCCGATCGAACGACAATTTGGAACCGGGTGGGTTGGGGGCGGTGGATGCAGCTGTGTCGGTGGTTGTCACGACGATCCTTTGTGCGGCTTATCGAGCAATGTAGACGGGTACGCGACGAAGGGTCGGGTCTTGCGACCCGACCCTTCGATCAGAGCTGAGGCTGGTTATGCCTCGAAGTCGATGAACCACTCCTTGATGAGTGCGTCAAGCGTTCCGTCTGACTTCATGTCTGCGATCACCTTGTTGACCGGATCGATGAGATCTGAGTCGTGCGGATAGATGAATCCGAGCGGATCGGATTGGAGATCCCCTTCGAGCGTCTTCAACTGGCCGGCGTTTGCGCCCTGGTATCCCTGACCAGCGACGTCGTCGATGATCACCGCATCAACGTCTCCGGACAGAAGCGCCTGCACAGCAACCGGGAAGGAGTCGTACGCCTCGATTCGGGACGTTCCTACGAGGTCATTGCCGAGCAACTCGTTCGTTGTCCCCACCTGGGTGGCGAGGATGTAGTCACCTGCGATGAATTCGTCCGATGTCGTGAACCGATCCTCGTCATTTCTGACCATGAACTTCTGGATCGTGGTCATGTAGGAATCGGAGAACGCAACGACTTCCTTGCGTTCGTCAGTGATTGAGATGCCATCTGCTGCCGTGTCGTACACGCCTTGGCCTGTCTCCTCGATCACGGCGGGCCAACCCGCTTCCACGAACTCAGCGGTGCAGTCAAGCCTGTTACAGATCTCGTTCCAGATGTCGTAGTCGAATCCGGCTCCTTCATCGGTCGCTTCATCGATGAAGTTGAATGGCGGATAGAGATTCTCGACGCCGACTGTGACGATGCGGCCTTCGAGGCTGTCGTCTCCACCACCGCAGGCTGATGCGACGAGCGCAACGGCCAACGCGATGATGAATATCCTGGATAGTTTCTTCATTGGTATCCCTCCGTAGGTTGCCTTGAAAGGCGTAGCCATACGCTAATCGCAACACCTCGCGTGTGCGAAGCCCGGGGAGTTGCTTCCCATTCAGCCCGGCTCGCTGCATCGACGCGGTCGCCCCTAAAGTTCCCCCAATGTCTCGAAAAACAAAGATCATTGCGACGCTTGGGCCAGCAACCGAATCGCCTGACACAATAGCGAAGCTGATGAAGCGCGGCATGAACGTTGCTCGGTTCAACTTCAGTCACGGTACTCACGCCGATCACGCCAGACGGTACGAACTCGTCAGGAGGATCTCCTCCGAACTCGAATTGCCTGTGGCGATCATGCAGGACATCCAGGGTCCGAAGATTCGAGTGGGCGAGTTCCCGGACGGCGAAGCCGAGCTGCAAGAGGGAAGCACGGTGCGATTGCTTCCAGGTGATGGAATGGGCGATGCCGAGAACATCCACATCGCATACCTGGAGTGCGTCGACATGAACGTTGGCGGGAAGGTGCTGCTTGCCGATGGCCTCATCGAGTTGGAGGCCGTCGCCGTGGATTCCGATGGGGTCACGGCCGAAGTCACCCAGGCGGGCACTCTCAGCGATCACAAAGGGGTGTCGTTTCCTGGCGCTCGAACACGAATCCCAGGAGTCACGCCGAAAGATGAGGCAGATCTGCGGTTCGGCAAGGAACTCGGCGTCGATCTGGTGGCCGCCTCCTTCGTGAACTCGGCTGAGGATGTCCGTGCAGTCAGAAGGATCGTCGGCTCAACACCGATCATCGCGAAAATCGAGACCGCGGTCGGCTATCGGAATCTCGATGACATCCTTTCGGAGGCCGATGGAGCAATGGTTGCTCGCGGCGACCTCGGCGTTGAGCTCTCCATCGAATCCGTACCGAGGGCGCAGTACGAGATCATCCACCATGCCAACGCTGCGGGCAAGATCTCGATCACGGCAACGGAGATGCTCGAATCGATGATCACGAATCCCCGTCCCACACGAGCTGAGGTCTCCGACGTGTATCGATCGGTTCTCGATGGCACCGATGCCGTGATGCTCTCGGCTGAGACAGCCATCGGCGAGTTCCCGACACGCGCTGTGAAGCTGATGTCCTCGATCTGCGTCGAGGCTGAGAAATCAAAGGCGTTCGGTCGGGCGAAGGACATCTCGAATCTCGCGCACGGAGCAGCATTCGCGTCGGCAACAGCTGAGGCATCTGTTGACACCGCAGATCGGCTCGGGATCAGCATCATCGTTGCCTTCACGGAGAGTGGAACAACCGCACGCTTGCTCTCGAAGTACCGTTCGCATGCCGACGTGTATGCGTTCACGCCAATTGAGTCGACATACAGGCAGATGGCGATCTACGGGGGTGTTCGGCCGATGTTGATCGACCGGGTCCACTCGACCGACGACATGATCGCTGCGGCGGAGGCTGAGCTGTTGAGATGCGGCGTGGTTGCCAAGGGTGACGGACTGGTCATGGTCGCCGGCGTCCCCCCGAATCAGAAGTCGTCCACCAATCTGATGAAACTGCACGAGGTCGGCTCCGGAGACGTTCTCCATCCCATAGATGAGATGTGACACTCGAGGCTGGCGCCTCGTGGTAGAAGGTCAAAGGTAGAAGGTAGAAGGATCGGACCGAGTCATCTGCCTTGTTCTCCCTTCAGGGAGGACAATCTGTTGCGCTCGTAGACTCGCCCGTCCTCCCTGAACCTCAATCCACGAGGTCGGCGAACGCCCAACAGTCGTCCCACCTTCAGGGGGGACAACAGCCGAGCGTCAGCTCGGGTGTAGGGGGGACCGTGAGCCTGCGAACCCGGTACGGCACGACCTCTCACACATCAACGCTCGTGCGGGTTTCTGTCGCTTGTGGTCCACGATGCCCTGCCGTAT
>CBETWC010000041.1:0-9231 GCA_965539925.1 uncultured bacterium | reverse complement strand
CTGCGAGGACGAAGAACGCCCATGCAACCAGACGGAGTGCCCGTGCGGTGATTGCGTCGCTGTCGCGACCCGGGTGGCGCAAATGCCACACAACGACTCCCGAGGCGAAAAGTTCGATCATGGTGTCAAGCCCAAACGCCACAAGTGCCACCGACCGAGCAGCAACGCCAAGACCGATCGCGATGACCATCTCGATGACATTCCACGCGATGGTGGAGTACTCAAGACGTAGACCGCGTGCCTCCAACGTCTCCCGAGTGTGATCCTTGTTCATCCTGCCCGCCCACGCGATGACTTGCAGATCGTAGACGTTATCAACACCGACCATATGTGCCGAAAGGGGTATCCACTTCGGTACAGTGACCCCTCGGAATATGGGCCAGCTCCCCACTTTCGGCCCTGAATCGTCGTTTCTGTGGGAATCGAGTCCACTGATGGTCGCCCAGAGCGCTCGGAACCCCCACCACTGTACCGAAATGGATACCCCTTTCGGCACTTATGACTGCGCGCCCATCTGACCAAATGGGATGACAATTGGTGCCATCTGTGGTGCCAGAATCCGTGGTCGTCCCAGTAACAGGATGCACTGAAATGCATCGAAACTGGCCGGTAACCCAACAGCCGCCTGCCTCACCGTCACCTGAAGACACAGAACGTAATCAACTGATACAACAGCCTCGCGGTTTAGGACCTGGTTCCGGAAGGAGTGGAGGTTCGAGTCCTCTCGCCCGCACCATACGAAATGGCTTTGACCCATCGACACAGTGGATGTCCTGGCATACGATGTACGTATGGCTGTTCTGGTCGTGTACGGGAGCAAGCAGGATCGCACGCGTGAGGTAGTTGACGCCATCGCTGACGCGGCGGCGGATCTCGGCCTCCCAACGCTCATTCGTACCACCGACGAGACCACTCCTGATCAGATCGCGTCGGCAGCCGCCATAGTCGCAGGCTGCACGACGGCAGCAGATGTGCCGTTCGGCGGAAAACCGACACAGCACATCGCACAATGGATCAATGGTCTCGATTCACTTGAGGGGAAGCCTGTCGGCGTGTACTGCGCCTACAAGTTCTTTCCCCACACGTTCGCTGACACCACCACGCGGGTCTCCGAGACGCTGAACAAACTCAGTGCCCGGTTCGAACTGCGCGGCGGGAGGATCGTCGCGACAAAGGGGATCAACTTCAAGTCGGTGGACAAGGGAGCAGGAGAGCTGATCGGTCAGCTCGTCGCTCACCTCCCCGAGGGCTGACGTCGACGGCGACGTCAGCGCGAGAGAGCTGCAGCGAGTTCCTGCAGCGCTAGCGCGCGGTGAGAGATCCGATTCTTCTCCTCGATGGAGATCTCTGCAAGCGTTCGACCCGCAACCTCGAAGACCGGGTCATAACCGAAGCCTCCCTCGCCCCTGCGCACCGTGGTGATCTTGCCCTCGAGAACCCCCTCCACAACAAGCTCATCCCCTGACGGCAACACAAGTGCCACCGCCGTACAGAACTGTGCAGAGCGATCCTTCACACCCGACAGGTCGAAGAGCAGCTGGGTCACGTTCTCGTGGTAGGTCGCGTTCTCACCCGCATATCGTGCCGTGCGGACGCCCGGTGCCCCATGGAGGGCCTCAACCTCAAGACCTGTGTCATCGGCAATCGCCGCATGGCCCGTCACGGCGACCACCGCATGCGCCTTCAGGAGAGCGTTTGCGGTCAGCGTCGTGCCGACCTCCTCGATGTCTTCCCAGTTGTGTCCTGTGATGATCTCCACAGGAGGATCCAACGAGCTGAGCACCGCCTCCATCTCGGCGATCTTGTCCGGGTTCTTCGACGCAACGACGACTCCGTGAGGCCTCTTCATGACCTGGTCTCGTTCTGCATCTTCACGAGCGTCTCGATACCCGCAGCTGCATAGTCGAGCATCGTGTCGAGCTGGTCCCTCGTGTACGGCTCACCCTCGGCTGTGCCCTGGACCTCGATGAGGCTCCCGTCGCCCGTCATCACAATATTCGCATCAACGTCAGCGGCAACGTCCTCTGTGTACTCAAGATCGAGCATCGGAACGCCGTCCAGTACGCCAACAGAGATCGCAGCGATGTTCGTCGTGATGGGATTGCTCTCCATCTTCCCTTCGGCAACCCACGCATCAAAGGCGTCGGCAAGGGCGATCCATGCGCCTGTGATTGACGCCGTCCGAGTTCCGCCATCGGCCTGTAGCACGTCACAGTCGATGCGAGCCGTGAGAGGTCCCATTGCCTCCATGTCGACCGCTGCCCGAAGCGACCGCCCGATCAGCCGTTGGATCTCCTTCGTACGACCACCGTTGACCGAGCTCCTCCGCACACGCTGCGGACTCGCGCCAGGGAGCATGGAGTATTCGGCCGTCACCCAACCGTTGCCCGATTTCTTCATCCACGGTGGCACATCGTCGTCAAGCGAGACCGTGCACAGAACCCGAGTACGCCCCATCTCTATCAGGACCGACCCGGGGGTCATCTCGGTGTAGCCCCTCGTGATCTTCACGGTTCTCAGCTCATCGTTTGCTCTGTCTGTTCTTGCGGTCACGCCATCATCCTCATATCTCGAAAACTGCTCCTGGTGCCGCGTAGTCGACGGGACCGGCGAACACGCCCGAAGCCTCTTCCACGCTGTTATCCGGATCCATCAAAGCGCCGATGTGTGTCACGATCAGGCGACCAGCACCAGCATGTGTAGCGGTTTCGCCCGCTTCCGTTGCGGTGAGATGGTACGGGTACATCTGCTCGTCGCGGATACCGGCGTTCGAAGCCTCACACAGGAGAGCGTCCGCGTCCTTGGACAGAGCGAGCAAGTCTCCACCCGGGCCTGTGTCGCCCGAGTACACCAATGCCCTGTCCCCCGCCTCGACTCGCGTCACCAGAGCAGGCACAGGGTGGATGGCCTCACCGAATCTGATTGAGACATCACGTACAACAACCTCATCACCCGGCGAGACCTCTTCGATGTCGAGCACCATGTTGAAGATGTGCTCCTCACTTGCACGCGCGAATGCCGCGAGGTGACCGGCTGCTTCCTGGGGTACGAACACCTTGATCGGGACGTCACCAGATGGCCCGAACGCGAGATAGCCGTACAGCCCAAAGATGTCGGAACAGTGGTCGACATGGATGTGCGAGATCACCACCGCATCGAGCTTCCCGGGATCAACACGCGCGGCGAGTTCCATGAACGTGCCCGTCCCCGCGTCCATCCAGATGGAGACGCCATCGTGTTCGATCAGGTACCCGGATGCGGGGTTCGTCCTGGAAGGGGCACCCGCGGTGGATCCAAGGATGGTTAGCTTCATTTGGCCCACCCAAGAATCCCCACACCGACTCCGACAAGGAGCATCCACAACACAGATTGGGCTGCTCCCGCGAACGTCGGCATCATGAAGTTGGAACCGAACCTCCGCCACGACCATGCTGAGGTGAGGACAATGAGCAGCAGAAGTCCGACAATCAGCCACCACGGGGCTATCGGAATCGAGACAAGGACGAGAAGCCCCGCGAGAGCCTGCAATCCGGCACCCACGTACCCGAACAGCAGGCGGTACGCCTCTCGGTTGTGTTCGGAACGGGCCATGGCGACGAGTCTATTGGCTGACTGTGACCGTCACTTCGACAACCTCGCCACTCACGATCCGGAACGCACGGACATATGGACGAGGCCCTGCGACCGGACCCACGATGAAGTGGATCCAATCCGGGTCGGCACCACCCTCGATATCCGAGATGGATGGATAGGCCTCCGACTGCGGGTGACTGTGGAAGACCGCTCCAATCCTGTACCCGCATCGCTCGGCAAATCGGTTCGCTCCGAACTGCTCTGCTGGAGAGATCGTGAACCGGTCAGGAGCCTCATCGGCATTCGAAAGGCATATCGTCAGAGCCGGATTCCCCCGGTCGTCGAACGCCACGAGACCACACGCTTCCTCCGGATACGCCCAGCCGGAGTGCTTGAACATCGCGTCGGCGACTTGTGCCGGCACAAGGACATGCTCGATCCCGAGACTCTCGAACGCGTCCTCGAGGTCTTCGTCGCGCACCACCAGACGCACGCCGTATCGCGAGAAGAAGCCAGGATTCAGACCACCTTCGTCATCGACGGAGATCCAGGAATCGATCCCGTCCGCAGCAAGTCGTGCACGACCGATCTCCGCGTCGGAACGCACGTCGTACACCGCCACGGTTGACTCAATACTCACAGGCTCACACCGTCCATCCCTGGTCCATGCGCACAGGCTAGGCAGAGGCACAGGTAGTGTGGAGGAAGCAGTCAACCCGGAGCGAGCATGGCCAAGAGCATCGGCATCCTCACCGCAGGCGGCGACTCCCCAGGACTCAACGCCGCGATTCGAGCCATCGGGAAGTCTGCGATCCGGGACCACGGCTGGAGCGTCATCGGGTTCCTCGACGGCTTCCGGGGTCTCATGCAGAACCGCTCCGTTCGCCTGGACTCGGACGACCTTTCCGGCATCCTCACGAAAGGAGGCACGATCCTCGGCACAGGACGCGACAGGGTACACAAGATGGATATTGGCGGCGAACTGATGGACATGCGAGACGTGATGATCGACACCTTCGACGAACACCAGCTCGATGCCTTGGTCTGTCTTGGGGGCGGCGGTACACAACGAAACGCTCTACGACTGTGGAAGAAGGGAATGCCGGTCGTCACACTCCCCAAGACGATCGACAATGATGTGTACGGAACGGACCGAAGCTTCGGATTCGACACGGCGCTCGCCGTGGCAACGGAAGCCGTCGACCGGCTGCACTCGACGGCTCACAGCCACCACCGGGTCGTGGTTGTCGAGATCATGGGACACAACGCCGGTTGGCTCACGCTCGGGGCAGGACTTGGTGGCGGTGCCGATGTGATCCTCATCCCCGAGATCCCCTACTCGATCGACCTGGTGGCGGAGTCGCTTCGGAACCGCAGGACAGCAGGAAGCACCTTCTCGATCGTCGCCGTTGCCGAAGGAGCAATCGAGGACAAGCTGGCAACGGAACTCGGAGCGCTCCAACTCGAATACCAGGCAACGGACCGTGCAGGCAAGTCGCTGATCCAGAAGCGGTCAGGGGAACTCTTCGACAGTCGGCTGACCACGTTGGAGGTCGCGAACCTCCTCTCGGAGAGGACAGGGTTCGAATCGAGGGTGACGATTCTCGGCCACGTACAGCGCGGAGGCACGCCCTCGGCGATGGACCGCATCCTCGCCACGAACCTGGGGACTGCTGTGACCGACGTCATCGCACGAGGAGAGTTCGGGGTGATGGTGGCAGCGAAGGGTGACGGCTACGTGACCGTGCCGCTCAAGGCTGTCGCTGGTAAGCGCCACGACGTCCCGCTCGACCACCCCTGGATCCGATCGGCCAGATCGCTCGGCATATGCATGGGTGACAGCGCCTAGGTGTGATCACGGTTCCACCTGAGACAGGTGTCTCCGTGGGCCGGCCCTCTCCTGCAGTCAGCCGATGACGGACACCGACTCGGCGATGATCTCGGCCGCAGTGTCAATCTCCTGTTCGGTGACCGTCATGGGCGGAGCGATCCGAAGGACATTGCCATACAAGCCACCCTTGCCGATCAGCAAACCCCGCTCCCTGCATTCCTCGAGCAGCCTTCCTGCACGCACGCCATCCGGCTCTGTCGTTCCCGGTTCCACGGTCTCGATCGCAAGCATCAGGCCTTTCCCGCGAAGCTCGAGAATCCACGGCGTCTCGTCTGCGACAGGCAGGAGCGACTCGTAGAGCCTCGACCCCTGCTTGAGCGCATTGCCTTGAAGGTCATGCTCGATCAGGTACTTGAGATTTGCAAGGGCCCCGGCAGAGACAAGCGGATTGCCTCCGAAGGTCGAGATCGAGTTCGCACCGACGCAGTCCATGATCTCTGCCCGCGCGACCACACCACCGATGGACAGACCGTTCCCGATGCCCTTGGCGAACGTCATGATGTCTGGCGTGATGCCATGGGCCTGGTATCCCCACATGTGCTCGCCGGTACGGCCCCACCCGGTCTGGACCTCGTCCGAAACAAACAGGATGCCGTAGTCGTCGAGGACCTCCTTGAACCTCCCAAAGAAGCCATCAGGTGGCGTGGCGAACCCGCCGACACCCTGGATTGGCTCGACGATCATGCATGCAACATCCCCTGAGGTCATCATGTCGATCACCTGGTGGAGATCGTCCACTGCTGCATCAACGAATGCATCATCATCGAGATCTTTGTATGGACTGCGAACCTTGTACGGACCCTGGACGTAGTGAACGTTCAATCCCGAATAGGCGGTCGGTGACCAGGATCTGTGGCTCGTCAGGGCAACCGCGGTGAAGCTTCGCCCGTGATAGCTGTTTCGCAGCGCGAGCACCTGATTCGACTTGCGGTAGGACGTTGCAAGGAGCATTGCGGCATCGTTGGCCTCGGTACCCGATGGAGTGAAGAAGACTTTGGCATCCGGGATTCCGGACATCTCCGCGACCATCTCTGCAAGCTCGACCATCGGCTGGTTGAGGTACAGCGTTGAGGTGTGCAGCACCTTTTCGGCCTGTTCATTGATCGCCGCTGTCACCTCAGGCAACGAGTAGGCCGTCATCGTCGTGAGGATCCCGCCGAAGAAGTCGAGATACTCGTTTCCTTCGAGATCCCACACCGTTCGACCCTCGCCCCTGTCGATCGCGATTGGCTCCTCGTAGTACAGCGCAAGCCAGGAGGGCAACACTGCCCTTGTGCGTTCGGTCAATTCTTTGTGAATTCCCATGTCGATCAACGCTTCATCTGGAGGAATGCGGCCCTGACGATTCTGCTCATGTGGAGCTCCTTCTCTGCGGCACGCTGGTAACCCTGCGTGAGCGGTTCTCACACTAGGGCTACCCCGGGGAGCAGCGGCCTCCACCAAGTGGACTGAAACGTCGGCGCGATAGGCTTCCGAGGAGCACAGCCAAGAACACCCACACGCGACGGAGGCACAAGATGAACGTTGGAGTGATCACCGAGATCAAGCCAGACGAGCGTAGGGTTGCGCTCCAACCCGGAGCCGTTGCCGATCTCGTCCACAGGGGGCATCGCGTGATCATCCAGTCCGGTGCCGGAGACGGTGCCGGGGCACCCGACGCGTCCTACCTCGGTGTTGGGGCGGAGATCGTCGACGATGCCCAGTCGGTCCTCGACGAAGCCCAGCTGATCGTGCACGTCAAGGAACCGCAGCCCTCCGAAATAGCGATGCTGCGACCGGACCACGTGCTGTTCACCTACCTGCACCTCGCCGCCTATCCGGCGGTCGAGTCTGCCCTACGGGAGTCCGGAGCGACGGCCATTGCATATGAGACCGTTGTTGAGAATGGGCATCTCCCACTCCTCGCGCCGATGAGCCACATCGCAGGCCGACTCTCCACACAGGTTGGCGCCTTCTATCTCATGGCACCGAATGGCGGAATGGGCGTGCTGCTCGGCGGCCACGCCGGAGTGCCACCAGGTCTTGTCGTTGTGATCGGCGCAGGAGCTGCCGGTTTGAACGCCATCGACGTCGCCGTTGGTCTCGGAGCCCGCGTCACCGTCCTCGATGTGAACGTCGACGCCCTCGAGCGGGTTCAGTCACAATGGGGATCACGCGTCGCAACCGACTACTCCACCCGTCACTCAGTCCAGGAGTGGACATCCCAAGCCGATCTCGTCGTAGGAGCTGTCCTGGTGGCCGGAGACAAGTCTCCAACGGTCATGGACCGCGCGATGATCGCCTCAATGAGGCCGGGTTCAGTCGTCGTCGACATCTCGATAGATCAGGGTGGCTGCTTCGAGACGAGCAGGGAGACCACACACCAAGATCCAACATATGTCATCGACGGTGTCGTGCACTACGCGGTCGGGAACATCCCTGGCTCCGTTCCGCACACATCGTCGCGCGCGCTGTCGAACGCGACGCTGCCGTATGTGCGAGCGCTGGCGAACGGCTTCGAATCGGCACTCGCCGAGCGGCCAGCACTTGAAGCCGGGATCAACATCGCAGGAGGCGCACTGACGAACGAAGCAGTCGCCCACGCGCTCGGAACTGAATGGACGGCGCCCCGCGAAGCCTTGGGACTCTCGTAGGACGACGAATCACGAGGAACGCGCCTGCCGAGGCGTTCCTGCCAACGCCGGAGCACCTGGCGAGCGGCGGACTACTCGCCGATGTCTTCGTTCCACAGCGCAGGACTCTCGGTGATGAACTCCTCCATCATCCGGATGCACTCCGCGTCGTCGACAACGACGACTTCCACACCACGACTCCGAAGCAGATCCTCGCCGCCCATGAAGGTCCGGTTCTCCCCGATCACGACGCGCGGTATCCCATAGAGCAGGATCGCCCCGGTACACATGTCGCACGGCGAGAGGGTCGTGTACATGGTCGAACGGCGGTACACAGCGGCTGGTTGACGGCCAGCCACCTCAAGAGCGTCTGTCTCGGCATGCCGGATCGGCGAACCAAGTTGGATCCTCCGGTTGCGGCCAGCACCGAGCAACTCGCCCTCAGACGCCAGCACCGCACCAATCGGGATGCCGCCTTCAGAGAGCCCGGTCTTCGCCTGCTCGATCGCCATGGCCAGAAAGCGGATGTCGTCTTCGGTCATCAGTCCCTCCTATAGGGCTTCAGGTACGCTCCCGGATACTCGACATTGCGGCCTGATATCGCCAACGCAACGATCACGACCAGATACGGCAGTGCGAGCAGAAGCTCAAATGGCACAGCATCCCACCCGGGAAGGATGCGGAGGCGCAGTTGTAGCGAGAACACGCCTGCAAACACCAAAGCACCGAACACACCCCGCCAGATCCGCCATCGCCCGAAGATCACAAGAGCGATCACGACCCATCCTCGTCCTGCAATGATGCCGAGGGTGAAGGTTCCGAGGGTTGCCAACGTAATGAATGCGCCACCGACCGCGGCGAGAGCGCTGCCGATCATCAATGCCGCGTAGCGATAGAACGGAACGGACAAGCCGGCCGCGTCTGCAGCCTCCGGGTTCTCGCCCACTGCCCGGATTCCCAGCCCGAACGACGTTGAACGCAGCACCCACCACCCGAGCGGTGCTACAACCAGGAATGCGACGTAGGTCAGTGAGTACTGGTTGAAGATATTGTCCGGCCCAAATGGCTCCAGCAGTTTGTAGGACTCGATCCGGCGTAGTCCTTGCGAGCTGCCGAAGTAGAGACGATTGATGAATTCGGAGATTCCGATGAGGC
>CBETWC010000040.1:0-9306 GCA_965539925.1 uncultured bacterium | reverse complement strand
CGCTCGCTGCGCTCGCGTGTCCTCCCTGAAGGGAGGACGAAGAACGCTCGACACATCAACCTGCAGCCGGCTCGGCGCAGCCTGTTGCGCTCACGGCTACCTCTGTGACGCCGATGAAGACCAAGGTCTGAGGTCGATAGGTGTCAGCAACCGTGACACAGATGCGGTTCACGCCTGCATCGATCGTCACGGCCTCGTCGCCGCTCCCCCACATGCCTGCGACACGACGCGCCTCGGCTTCGGCGCCGTGAATATCGAGCACGAGTTCGCTGTCATATGCGACCGATGCGGCAAGTGTCGAGGCTCCCGCCTCGGCCGCCAGATCGGCCACGGTCGCTACGTCTCTGTAGGACGCGCCAAGCAACGACAACTCGAGCACCAACGCGATGACAGCGAAGGCTACGAATACCAGGCCTGCCGTCATGGGCAGCATCGACCCCTCCTGATCGACGATCAGACCACGACTCATGGCACACTCCGGTAGCTGCTCACAGGCACCTCGACCCTGCTCATCACGGTTCTCGTGACAGTGGCACCGCCGACGCCGATCAGCGTCACCTCACGTCTTGCGACCACCTCAACCGCGGTGCGGCTCTCCGTGAATGAAAGTGCGATGCCGTCGACCGGTGGAGGTTCTCCTCCGTGTCTCGCAACCCATACCGCACCGTCTCGTGCTGCCGAGTGGACAGTTGCCCTTGCTTCGGCAAGCTCCGCCACGGTGGATATCACCGGGAGAACCAGGAGTAGCACAGCGAAGCCAACAACGATGATCTCGATCAGGGCTGTCCCCCGCTGCCATCTCACGGCGGCACGACTCGCACAACGGTCCGATTGATCGAAATCGTGACCGGCATGAAATCGGGACCCGGTGGTATCCACCGAAACTGGACCACGGCGTGGATAGCGGTTGGCTCCCGCGACACGTCGACTGAGACATCTGCAGCCCCAGGAACCACGGCTCGAACATCGCGCTCGAGACCGTCCCGCACTGTCTCCTCGCCCAGATCCGCTGAAACCGCCTTGCGAAGCGCTGCATCCACTGATGTCGCAGCAATGTTGCGAGCGAGCACAAGGAAGCCGAGTTGGACGATCAGCATCAAAAGCAGGAAGAAGACACCGATCGCGACGATTCCCTCGATCGTGTACGAGCCAGCCTCAGACGCACCCTCTATCCGAAGAAGCCGCTGAACTGCACCGCGACGTTCGACCAGATGTCTCCTGCCGTACCCCGTACCTGCGGCAGCAACATGGCAATCACCAGGACCGCGATCGTGGCAAGACCCAACCATTCGACTGTGGTTGCTCCGCGTTCGTTCTTCAACATGTTTCATCCCTCCTTGGGATCGATGATTCATGGCGCACCGGCTAGCGCGCGCAAGCCCAGAATTGTTGGGTAGATGAGGAATACCAGCGCTGTCGGCACCATGAGCACGAGAATCGGCCCATAGGTTGCGATGGCTCGCTTCCCCCCTTCAGAGGTCAGGTCCCTTTCGAGACCGGCCCGATAATCGACAGCAAGGCCGCCGAGCGCTTCAGCAAGGTGCCCGCCGGTGGTGTGTGCATGGCTCAAGGTTTCGTAGAAGCGCTTTGCGTCGTCGTGGGCAGTCACCCGCGACACCTCGACCAGAGCCTCCGGCAGACCGACACCTGATTCGTGCTGATCGAGTATTGCCGCCAACTCCTGCGCAGCTACGCCGTTGGTCTCGCTGACCACCGAGCGGATTGCTCCTGTGATCGACTCTCCCGCAACGATGTGGAGAGAAATCGCATCAGCAATCACCGGCAGTTCGTATCGAAGCCGCGTGGCCTTTCGCTCCCTCATGTTGGTGCGGTGCATCGACCACAACACCCAGCCGGCAGCTCCGCCAAGAGCAGCAAGAGCTGGAGTAGATCTCGACTGTCCCGCGAGGAAGAGGTCCCCTTGCGCCGCAAGCAATCCCAGAAACACCCCTCCGACAGCAGCCATCGGTCCGCCAGCAGGGATCGATATCTGCCATCGGCGCGAACTCTCATCGGCTGGCCGGGGAGCGAGATACGGCTCCAGAGATGCGGCCATCGTCTCCCTCCCCTTCGGAACCACGAGTAGGTAGACGCCGATACCGGCAATGATCGCGAGGAGCCACGTCATGTGAACAGCCTCGGCGCTGCGCTCAACCGACTGGCTCTCCGCGCCAGGATCCATCCCAGCCCGGTTGCGACCAGTCCTCCAACGACAACCACCATCCCCTCGACCGTGCTGAATGTGTCGGCAGACTGAGGATTGGTAGCTATCGAGAGTGACAACAATATCCACGGTGCCACCAGCGCGACCGTTGCCGTCCACCGCTGCTCAGTCAGGGCGGCGTCATGTGCCTTTCTGAGCCGGAGCTCATCTGCCACGGACCCACCGAGAGCGGAGAGAACATCTCCAACCCTGTGTCCCCCTGTCTGCTGAGCAATCGTGAATGTGGCAAGGACTCGGTCAGCGACGGGATCGCGAAGTTCCTGTCGAAGCTGGATCAGCGCTGGTTGGAACCCTCCGCCATAGATGATCTCGTGACGCACGGTGTCGCCGTATCGGGCGAAGTCGCCGCCGACGCGATCACAGCCATCGATGAACGCGTCCGGAAGTGTCGCGCCAGCCGCGACAGATGACCGAGCATGGGCAATCAGGTCAGGCCATCGATCGATTCGCTCGTTCACCCTTGCCTCTGTCCTCGACTGCGCAACCCGGGCAGGAACGGCGGAGAAGAGGACGCCGATTGCCAATGCCGGTGCAACGGTTCCCAGCATTCCGAATGCCACGGCCGAGCCAACGAGTCCGGCGACGATCGCCGCTGCAACAACGCGGAGGCGGATCCTCGGCATCGTCCATGTGCCGATTGGGACAAGCCCCACGACGAGAACCCAGACAGCACCTGCTGCAACGAGAGCGGTCATGCCCCTCACCTGATGCTCCCCGAAGCGACGAGAGACGAGCCTGACCATTCAAATACCGGCTCCACAGTGAACTCATCGGGATCAAGCTGCTCAGGCACCCGGAGAATCTCCTCTACGTGTCTCCCTTCGCCGTCTCGCTTGACGTAGACCACGAGATCGACGACCGCAGCGACGGTCCGTCTCAGAAATGGAATCGAGATGTTGTCACCCGCAAGTACGCCGTAGGACACGAGCTTCTCGAGCGCATCACGTCCCGAGTTCGCATGAATGGTCGCAAGGCCCGAACATCCAGCGTTGAGCGCCATGAGCATGTCAAGCGCTTCTGGGCCTCGGACCTCTCCAACAACAATTCGATCCGGACGCTGCCGGAGCGCCTCTCGGACCAGATCCCGCAGCGTGATCGCTGCACCGCCATCAAGACCGGCGTCGCGCGTTTGCATCTGTGTGAGATCAGGGAGATCGACGTCTATCTCGAAGACCTCCTCACAGGTCACAACCCTGCGATCTGGAGACACCTCGCGTAGGAGGCAGTTGACAAGAGTCGTCTTGCCGGCTCCGGGCGCACCAGCGATAAGGATCGTTGCATCCTGATCGATACTGCGCCGAAGGAACGCAGCGGCTTCCGTCGTCATGGCACTACGCCCAACAAGGTCCTCGAGGTCCGAAGCAGTGACAACGAACTTGCGGATCTGGATGTTCATCCGATTGGCGTGGGTCACCGGTGGGCCCGTGATGTGCACACGGCTGCCGGAGGGAAGCTGAGCAGACACGATTGGATTCGCCTGGTCGATGCGACGTCCGGTTCCGGCGAGCAGCTGGTCAGCGATCCTGCGCACCGTGTTCTGGTCAACAACGGTGTTGACCAGTTCCTTCACACCATTGCGCACGACGAACGTCCGCTCTCCACCGATGACGATTATCTCCTCGATCATCGGATCATCGAGCAACTCCGCCAGGTACCCGTATCGGGCGACGTGGGCAGCAGTCGTCATGGCGACCCCACCGAAGCCAGAGCGCGTGTGAACCGCCGATCAGGCATCCGCGCGGCCGCTGTTGCACGGCGAACCTGCTTCCGCTCCGGGACGACAGCAGCCGGCTCAAGCCCGGTCCATCTCCTTGTTGCCGCGATCACCTGTGAGCGTTCCCGTGCATCGACTCGGTTGAGAATCAGAGTCGGCTGCGGTCCCATCCACTTGGACGTGGCCTGAGCTGCGCGAACCACGCCGATAGCTGATGCGTCGACCACGAAAAGCACCTCATCGGAGCCTTCCACAAGCGTCATGCCCTCTGAACTCGTGCCAACGTCGAGAACGACGTGTTCGAACTGAGCCGCAGCCGCATCGACAACCCCTTCGATCAAGGTGTCGCGAAGTCGCCCCTCACGCGGCCGGTGCGATCCTGTGATCACCGACAGGGATCCCACGCGGTGGAAGTACTTCGCAGAGATCGATCCCTCCGCCCTGACGTCGTCAGCAACATCTGTCACGTCAGGCCGAGGTGGAAGCCCAAGTCGCACTGCAAGTGCAGGTGCCGAAAGGTCCGCGTCGATGAGCACCGTAGAGCCGCTTCGACTCAGAATCGAGGCGTACGCGAGAGCGACCTCTGTGCAGCCCGGTGCACCCCGAGATCCTGTCACGGCGGTGACCATGCCACGGCTCTGTGCTCGCGCCTCATCCAATGCCGGGGCAACGAAGCGAATGGCCTGGACGAGCGCCGAGACGTCGATCGAATCGGGCACGACCTCGTTCGCCCCTCCCCGTTGCATCAACTGCGCTGCTGGCATGTCGCCTTCGGGATGTATGCCTATCACGCCGAAGCCAAGGCGCCGCCACGTGGCGATCTGGCGTGACGTAACCCATGCGATCTCGCCGCCCGCGACTACAACGTCAATTTCGCCCGACCTGGCCTCGATATCAGATGGCCGGTACGCACGTAGCACCACCCTCAACGCAGCGGTATCCCTCGCGTACGCAACCAGTCCTGGCTCCCACTCTCGGGCCGAAAGCACAGTGGCGACACGGATAGTCATGGCGCCACCCGCACAAGATCGATGTCACCTGTGTGCGAAGCTGCTGCCAATCGAGCAGCAAGGCCATCGTCGACCGCCAAGAGCACATTGACACTCCCGCGATCGATGGATGATTCCGAAGCGACCGCCTCCACAACAAAGACGTTCGAGGCCAGCAATTCGGTGGACGGCTCGGTATCGAATCCACCTGAACTCGTCAGGTAGATGTCGACCTTGTCACCAGCCACCAAGCGACCCAGAACAGCATTCTCAGCGGCGAGCGAGAGAGCGATGACGTTGGGCATTGCAAGCAGCTCGGGGGGTTGCATCAGCGATGACACGAGCGGCTCACCCTCGGCAAGAGGAACCCGCAGCGACCATTCCTCAAGCGCTCCAATAGAGTCACCAGCGACAAGCCCCGTCGAGGATTCGACGTACCGAACCTCGATGTCCAGATCCCCAAGTGGTCGGCCCGCCGCAAGATCGGACCCTGCGACCAGAACAGGAACCCGCTCCGGGGGCTTGGTGATCTGCAGAACTCCGAGCGCAGCGATGGCGGCAAGGATGCCTCCAATCACCATGCGGCGGTCAAACGTTGGCAGTGCAATGTCGCGCACATTCACGCCGAGAGCCATCAGCGTGCCTCCATCGACACGACGTGCGCGAGTGCAACGAAACGGTCCCTGTTGGAATCGCGAAGCACAACGTGGTCTATGCCAACAGCCGTCACGCTGCCTCGATACACGTGACCGTCGGTGCCGCCGAGCACCACCTCCTCGCCCCGATCCTCTGATTCGATCAGGCGGTCACGAAGTGTTCGACGTCGGAGCGCAGCTGATCGTGCAGCAGACTGCTCAGCGTCGAGGGTCTCATCGAGGCGGACGCGTAGCGTACGGCCGAGACGTTCGAGGTCGGGGTGACTGAACGGATCCATTTCGCTCCCACATAGGCTCCATCCTCCTCCCCACTATGAGCGAACTCGAACGAGGACCGTCGCGCAAGGGTCCTGTGCCGACATGTTTCGCGACACACCGCTGGGATTCGCGACTCACCAACAGGAATCGCGCGATAGGCCCGCAGATTCGCGGCCTGCTAGTCCGTCAGGAGAGATCTGATGTCTGAGGCGAGGGTTGTTGGCTCGACGCCGAACGGCCAGGTTGCCACGACCCGACCTGTGTCATCAACCCCGTACAGGTAGGCCGTGTGGAACACCTCAACGTTGTCATCTGCCATCTTGACAACAGAGAACTCAGCGCCAAACGCATCACCAACAGCGTCAAGTGTCTCCTCGTCCTCAGTTCGCAGCGCATGCGCTTCCGGGATGAACCACTGGACATAGTCAACGAGGGTCGCAGCGGAATCCCGTTCGGGGTCAACCGTGATCATGGCGAATTCGACCCTTCCGGCGTCGTTGCCGATGTCGGCAAGCGCCGTCTTGAGATCAGCAAGAGTGGTGGGGCAGATGTCAGGACACGAGGTGAACCCGAAGTACACGACGAGCAGATCGTCGGATGCAGCTCGGAACGAGAACTCGGCGTTGCTGTTCGCAGCATCTGGCAGCGACACCTCGCCAACAGCCTGACCGATGGCCGACGATGTCGGCAGTTCTCTCGACACGATGTCGTCGAACGCGGTGTCCTTGGTTGGTCCGCCTGTTGCCCCGCATGAAGCTGTGACCAGGGCGAAAGCAACAACGAAGGCAGAGACACGGGGGGACATCGGAGCGAACCGTATCGACGGACGGTGGATATCGCAATTGAGCCGGATGCTTGGCACTGGCAACGCTTATCATCCGCTCTCGATCCCTCCGGCCACACGATTCGGCCGGGAACCACTTCATCGGAGTCTTCCACCATGGGAATCAAGTGCGGCATCGTTGGGCTACCCAATGTCGGCAAGTCGACGCTGTTCAACGCGCTCACCGGCGGTGAGATCCCCGCTGAGAACTACCCGTTCACCACGATCGACCCGAACGGCGGCATCGCCATAGTGCCGGATCCACGCCTCGACACAATTGCTGCCATCGTGAACCCGAAAGAAGTGGTCCCAACGGTGGTCGAATTCGTCGACATTGCCGGACTCGTTTCAGGTGCCTCTGAAGGCGAAGGCCTCGGCAACCAGTTCCTGAGCCACATCAGGGAGACCGATGCCATTGCCCATGTTGTGCGTTGCTTCGAGGATGACAATGTCGTTCACGTCGACGGAAGAATCGATCCGGTCGACGACATCGCCACGATCAACACCGAACTCGCCCTTGCCGATCTGGACACCGTCGACCGATCGCTCGACAAGCAGGCCCGCAAGGCGAAGTCTGGTGACAAGGATGCAGCGGCTGCACTCTCGGTGCTGGAACGACTCCAAGAACACCTGTCAGAGGGCAATCCCGTCCGCACCCTGTCCTTTACCGACGGTGAGCGCCTCATCGTACGCAACCTGTTCCTCCTCACCTCCAAGCCGACGATGTACATCGCGAATGTGTCCGAGGACGGACTCACCGACAATCCCATGGTTGACGCTGTCGCTGAGCTTGCTGCGAAGGAGAATGCTGACCTCGTCGTGATCTCCGGGGCACTCGAGGCAGAACTCACGCTCATGGACGCCTCCGATCGTGACGACATGCTTGCCGAGTACGGCCTCGACGAGCCGGGCCTGAACAAAGTCATCCGAGCCACATATCACCTGCTCGGACTCCTCACGTTCTTCACCGCCAGCGAGAAGGAAGCTCGCGCATGGACGATCAAACGGGGCTCAACCGCGCCGCAGGCGGCCGGTGGGATCCACACGGATTTCGAGAAGGGCTTCATCAAGGCCGAGGTGATCGCGTACGACGACTTCGTGGAACTCGAGGGCGAACAAGGGGCCAAGACCGCAGGAAAACTACGTATCGAGGGCAAGGACTACATCGTTGCCGAAGGCGACGTCGTCCACTTCCGCTTCAACGTGTGACCACCGCATTGCTCGGTCCCCTTGGTCTCGTGATCGCTGCCGAAACCGCAGAGCACTAGCGTGCCTGACATGCAGCTGCCTTCGAACCACAAGGACGATCTCCGCCGGGCCTACGACGCAGACGTGGAACGACGGGGTGCCATGACCCCCTATGAGTGGCAAGCGAACACCATCGACGCCTTTGCAACCACCCTCAGCACAGCCGATGCTCGAACGGTCCTGGATCTTGGATGTGGCACAGGGCAGCTTGCAGAGCGACTTGCCGGGCGTGGCCTTGATGTGACCGCGGTTGACATCTCTCCAGCCAATGTGCAGGCTGCGAGGGCCCGCGGAGTGGAGGCTCAGATGGCGGACTTCGCATCTCTGCCGTTCCCTGACGATTCCTTCGATGCTGCATTCGCCATGAATTCGCTGATCCACGTACCGCCTGCCGACCTGTCCGCAGTGCTCGCTGAGATCGCCAGGGTGTTGCGCCCGGGGGCATTGCTGCTCTCAGTCATGTGGGGAGGACAGACCATAGAAGGACCAGTCGATGACGAGTGGCTCGATCCGCCGCGCTACTTCTCCTTCTACACCGATGAGGCACTTCTCGATCTCGAGACGCCCGGTTTCATCATGTCCGACTTCAAGACAATTGCCGTGTCCGAGGGAGGTCCGGGCATGCATTCCCAGATTCTCACTCTCGAGGCCACCTGAACGACTTGCGTCCGTCGCAGTGCTCGCCTCGACCAGAATGGACCCATGAAGAAGTGGAAGATAGCCCGTCCCCCTCTGGCCGCCAGCCTGCTGCTCGCCGGTCAGATGGCTCGTGCGATTCTTCGCGATGACCTCCCCTCTCTCGAGAATCAGGATCCATCGGGTTCATTCGGAGACGTAGATGCTCCTCCATTGCGTCTCGTGTTCCTCGGGGACAGTTCCGTAACCGCGCCCGGGGTTGCGCCTCTCGACCATTCGTGGCCACGCCAGATGGCATTGCACCTCTCCGGGAGGTACCGCGTCGAGGCAGTCAGCGTCGCTGTCGGAGGCGCAAAGGCCAAAGACCTCCTCGCCGACCAAGTCGATGCCGCACTGCTCGCACGGCCTGATATCGCCTACGTCGCTGTTGGTTCGAACGACGCACTGCGCGGCACTCCCATTGCGCGTTTCGAATCGGACTTCGACCGCGCTGTCGAGCGCCTGTGCGCTGCCGTGCCTGCGGTCGGTCTCTCGGGAATCGGCGACCTCGGAACGATCCCCCGTCTCCCCTTACTCGCCCAAGGGATTGCGCGGGTAAGGGCCCGTGCAATCGACCATGCAATAGCCCGCGTCGCAGACAAGTATCCGAATGCGATCAAGTCCAACGCATGGAATGTCATGTCGAGATTCCCAGAGAACCCTGAGATGTACGCCGAGGATCAGTTTCATGCTTCTGCCCAGGGCCATCTGGCTTTCGC
>CBETWC010000039.1:0-9331 GCA_965539925.1 uncultured bacterium | reverse complement strand
ACCTTGAACAACGGATTGAGTCGCCGCCGGATTCTGATCTGCATGTCGTCGCGCAGGGATTCGGGATCAAGAGGGCCACCGGCCACCGCAAACACCACCAGTCGATCCGGGCCGCCACCTTCGGGGGGAACAGCCACCGCAGCGACCTCGCTGACACCGTCAAGATCGCCGATTGCGCCCTCGAGATCGGCTGACGACACCTTGATTCCACCCAGATTCATCGTGTCATCGACGCGACCGAGGGCCCGGTACAGGTTCCCCGCCTCACGCGACATCTCGTCTCCATGACGCCGCAGCTGCCGCTCGTTGGCGGGCACGCCTTCGTAGTACACGGCATGGTTGTCGCGATTCAGCAGCTCGGTCGACATTCCCATCGACGGAGGGACGAGAAATACCTCGCCCTCATCGCTTGCCAGGCCATTCTCATCAAGAAGCACCAGATCGAGACCAAGCGCAGGAGTTGTGAAGTGCGAAGGAACAGCCGGCTGGATCACGGTGCACGTGACATAGCCTCCACTGAGTTCTGTCCCTCCGCAGTAATCGATGACAGGTACGTCTCCCGCCGTGGCCATCAGCCATTTGTAGTCATCCGCATTCGACGCCTCCCCTGTCGATGACAAGACTCGAACCGTCGTCCAATCTCCGCGTTGCAGCGTCCCTGACGCACGCCAGGCAGCCACGATCGAAGGGACAACACCAAGCATCGTGACACCGGCCTTCTCAATGAAGCGGATGAAGCCTTCAGTTGTCGGCGCATCGTCGTACAGGGCGATCGCTGCTTGATTCAGGAGAGCTGCGTATATGAGCCATGGCCCCATCATCCATCCAAGATTCGTTGGCCATGCCACCACCTCTCCGGAGTGGATGTCGTGGTGGAACCTGGCATCCATCGCGACCTTCAGCGGTGACGTCTGGCTCCACGGAATCGCCTTCGGCTCCCCCGTTGTGCCTGACGAAAAGAGGATATTCATATGGGCACCGGCCGGACGGCTGACCGGGTTGAACGGTGCCCCGGGCAAGATGAAGTCCTCCCAACGCAGGTCCCCGTCGCGCAAGTCGATGTTCGCGCCCGTGTCGACGACGATGCACGTGGGTGCGTCGGCATCAAGGCACTTCGCGTACATCGGCAGCTCACGCCCGAGACGCATCGATCGATCCTGGGTGACAACGGCGACAGGATCCGTAATGGCGAACCGGGTCGCGATCTCATCCGGAGCGAATGAATCGGCGATCGACACGACGGTACCGCCCGCTGCGATGATCCCGAGATAGGCAACAACGGCATCGACGGTCATCGGCATCACGATCGCGACGGCGTCGCCTTCACCGAACCCCGCAACATCGAAACCCGCTGCGAACGCCGCAACCCGGTCTGTGAGATCACCGACCGTGATCCGCTCGCATTCCGTGTCGGTACCAGTGATGATCGCCAACGCTTCGGCATCGTGGTCGAGGCAGGACGTCACGATGTTGAACGATGCACCGGGCAGCCAGTCGGGCAGTGTGACATCGTCACTTCCACGGATGCCAGACGGAGGCACGTCGAAGTCGATGGCGAGGTCATCGATGACCATCGACCAGAACCCGTCAGGATCCTCGACGGACCACCGGTGGAACTCACCGTAGGTGTCGAATCCCTTCGCCACCATGGCTCCCATCAGGTTCGAATGGGAGATCGTTGCCTCGTCTGGCTGCCAAACGGGTGCTGGTGGTCCTGATCCACGTGTCATGCCACGAGGCTAATCCACGGATGCGAGAAGTCCGGCCGTGTAGGATTCTTTCCGGAGGGAGACGATTCATGGCAGACAAACGAAGAATGGCAAGCCTCCTACTGCTCGGAACCATCACTGTGTTCTGGGTTGTCGGGCTGGCAGCGCCAGTAAGCGCTGAAGTGATCCAGGGTGGATGTACCGGCAGTGCTGAATTCTCAGACGGAACCAAGGTGACCGAGAGCACGCCGCTCAGTGAGGTCGTCATCGTGCCCGTAGAGGACTCAGTCGTGTACCAGGGCAGTATCAACCTTCCCCCACCCGATGACGAGGTCCCGTTCGAAGGGAACGTCTCCGTTCGCCTCCCCCGCTTCAACTGGGCAGTGGTCAGCTGGGACGACACAACTGAAGAAGTTTCGGCTGGCGGCACGTACGCCTATGAGATCCCCGGATTCGTTCCGCGAAGTGTGCAACTCGAAGTCTCGGCATCCCACACACAGATGGGACAGACATGTGTCGTTGCCGTCACCATGAAGCTCGACGGTGATCCGGGACCAGCCGCGATCATCTCGGCGGCTGGCGCACTCGTGTTCGGTGCTGCCACACTGGGCGCCGGTGTCAAGAAGAAGGCGACACGATGAAAGGTCGCCCAATCCTCGGCATCATCGCCGGATTCATGTTCGGTCTGTTCTTGGGGATCACGCTGGTCCTCTATGGCGTCATACCGCTGCACTCCGACCTGCCTTGGATCCTGCCCCTCGTCGGCATCGTGCTCGGCCTCCTCTTCGCTGCGTGGGCACCGTTCGGGAACGGTGCCGAGACATCCGCTGCGCCACCGTTGGACCACAGCCCCGGTGGCGAGCTCATCGACCACAATCCTCCGCTGGAGCCGCCGCCTGCCGAGTAGGCATCGGAGCGCTGCCACGATGCAGGCATGACAACAAAGGCTGCGCGCTCTTGGTGGGGCGGAAGAGCACACGTGATCTACACGATCGTCGTGTTCGTGATCCTGGCATCACTCGACAATGCAGCTATTGCGCTCATCCCCTCGATGGTGCCCCAGCTGCGCGAGACCTTCGGCGTGAGCACTGCGGCGATCGGGCTGCTCACCGGAGTCCAGATTCTCGTGACCGCGGTCACGGCCGTCGTATGGGGATATCTCGCGGACTCGCGGGGCCGCAAGAACCTATTGCTATGGGGCACAGTGATCTGGGCGGTTGCGGTTGGTTTGTCAGGAGTCACCACTTCGTATTGGACCTTGCTCATGTTGCAGGTCGCCGCCGGTGTGGGCCTGGGATCGATCGCATCCGTCGGCTTCTCCGTCATCTCAGACTTCGTTGCACCGAAGCGACGGGGCCTGGCAATGTCATTCTGGGGCCTGAGCCAGGGTATCGGAACACTCATTGGAAGCCTGCTCGCATCACAGGCAGGAGCGAGCTCCCACTCGGCGCCCTTCTTCATCCTTGCGGGTGCCGGAGTCGTCTTCTCACTGCTGTTCCTCACAACGTTCGATGCACCTCGGGGATACAAGGAACCCGAACTCCAAGTGATCTTCGAGGCAGGGGACACGTACGACTACCAGATCAACTCTGAACAACTCGTGGACATAGGCCGCGTGAAGACGAACAGATGGCTGGTCCTCCAGGGATTGACAGCGCAGGTCGCGTACGGCTCGCTTGTGTGGGTGCCGCTGCTGTATCAGGAGAAGGTGATCGCTGAGGGGTACTCGCAGGCGACAGGCCAACAGGTTGGTGGGCTGTTTGCGGCGCTGTTCACGATCGGTGCACTGTTCTCGATCCTCTTCGGCCACATCGGTGACCGTTGGCAGCATCGGAACCTGTCTGGCCGCGCCTACATATCAGCGATCGGGATCATCGGAGCAATCCCGTTCTTCCTCGTGTTCTTCTGGGTGCCGCTCCGTGGCCTGGAAGTCACCGAAGGGGCGGGAACGGCCACATTCATCCCCGAGGTGCTCACCGCGATCGTCACGAACCCATGGGTGGCGTTGGCGTTCCTGTCAGCTCTCGTCGCTCTCGCACTCACCTCGGCCGATTCCCCGAACTGGTTCGCGTTGATCTCAGACGTCAACCTTCCCGAGCACCGTGCGACCGTCTTCGGTGTCGGGAATTTCGTGAACGGATTCGGAAGGGCTGTCGGCACCGGACTCACCACAGTGACGGCAGACGTCATTGAGAGGACGCTCCCGCCACCCTTCAACCTTGCGCTCGGTCTCTCGTTCTTCCAGCTCTTCTTCCTCCCCACCGGCTGGTGCTACTGGAAAGCATCGCACACGTGTCCGGAAGACATTGAATCTGTGCGGAGCACGCTCCGGTCAAGAGTCAGGAGTCAAGAGTCAAGAAGCCAGAATTAGCAGGGATGCCCGTCGTCGGCAGATCTTGATTCTTGACTCTTGGTTCTTGACTCTTGGTTCTTGACTCTCGTTCAGAAGCCGCGAAAAGTCCCCAGATTCGCGAAAACCACCTCGCTCCTGAGGTGGCGATGTGTCACACACACGCGCTAGAAATGACTCTACTTCCCCCGATTCGGTCGTTTCAGGCCCGTCTCGGAAGGTATTTGATTATTGACACGAATGTAATTACACTCGTGCAACCACGCAACATGTAGTGGGTACGGATACACCACAGGCACAACATGTTGCGTTTGTGGACAAGTTTGTGGATATGTCGCCCGACGGGCGGCACAAGTTCGAGAGAAGGCAACCAATGACGGCAGGGCTCAGCATCGAAAGACGGTTCACCACCGAGGGCGTGAGTCCGTATGACACCGTCGAATGGTCCAGACGCGACTCGCGGATCACGAATCCGGACGGTTCGATCGTGTTCGAGATGACCGATGCGGAGATCCCGGCGACGTGGTCACAGGTGGCAGCGGACATCATGGTGTCGAAGTACTTCCGCAAGGCGGGTGTCCCCCAGTTCGATGACGCCGGTAACCAACTCCTCGACGACACCGGCAACCCCGCTCTCGGCCCGGAGCGCTCTGCCCGTCAGGTCATCGACCGTCTCGCCAGCACATGGCGCTGGTGGGGTGAGGAGAACGGCTACTTCGAAACCGCACACGATGCACAGGTGTTCGAGGATGAGCTCGCCTACATGCTCCTCCACCAGATGGCTGCCCCGAACTCACCACAGTGGTTCAACACGGGACTCCACCACCGCTATGGCATCGAGGGCCCCGAGCAGGGCTTCTGGTTCGTCGATGCGGAGACAGACGAACTGACCGCTTCGCCCGACTCGTACAGCAGGCCATCACCCCATGCCTGCTTCATCCAATCCGTTGATGATGACCTCGTCAGCGAGGGCGGCATCATGGACCTGTGGGTCAGGGAAGCCAGGCTCTTCAAGTTCGGGTCCGGCACAGGCTCCAACTTCTCGAACCTGCGCGCCGAAGGTGAGCCGCTCTCGGGCGGCGGGAAGTCCTCAGGACTCATGTCCTTCCTCAAGGTTGGCGACCGGGCGGCGGGCGCAATCAAGTCAGGCGGCACGACGCGTCGCGCGGCCAAGATGGTCATCCTCGACGTCGACCATCCAGACATCGAGACCTTCATCAACTGGAAGGCAGTCGAGGAGAAGAAGGTCAGGGCGCTCATCGCTGCTGGCTACTCAGCAGACTTCAACGGCGAAGCCTACGCGACCGTCTCGGGCCAGAACTCGAACAACACCGTGAGAATGACCAACGAATTCGTCGATGCGGTCATGGCGGACGAAGACTGGGACCTCACCCAGCGAACCGACGGCACTGCCATGAAGACGGTCAAGGCTCGTGACCTGTGGCATCAGATCGCGCAGGCAGCATGGGAGTCGGCCGATCCCGGTGTGCAGTTCCACACCACCATCAACGAATGGCACACGTCCCCCGCCGGAGGTCAGATCCGCGCATCGAATCCGTGCTCTGAGTACATGTTCCTCGACAACACGGCGTGCAACCTTGCATCCCTGAACCTCGGCAAGTTCTACGACGATGACACCAATGAGTACGACCTCGAGTCCTATAAGTACGCAATTCGTATCTGGACGATGGTCCTCGAGATCTCCGTCACCATGGCGCACTTCCCTTCGAAGGCGATTGCGCGAGGCTCGTATGACTACCGCACGCTCGGCCTCGGCTATGCCAACCTTGGCTCGCTGCTCATGCGCATGGGTATCGCCTATGACTCAGACGAGGGTCGGGCAATTGCTGGTGCACTCACGGCCATCCTGACCGGATACTCGTATACGACGTCATCTGAGATGGCTTCTGTCGTCGGTCCATTCCCGCTGTACAACGAAAACGCCGAATCGATGCTGCGAGTTATGAAGAACCATCAGAGAGCCGCCTACGGCTCTCACCAGTCCGAGTACGACGCAGTGGGCCACACCGTTGTTGGCATCGATCAGGATGTGTGCCCCGCCGACATGCTCTCGTACGCACACGATGCATGGGATTCGGCTGTTGCCGGCGGTGAGGCGTATGGCTATCGCAACGCACAGGCCACCGTGCTTGCTCCGACGGGCACGATTGGCTTGCTGATGGATTGCGACACGACCGGCGTGGAACCCGACTTTGCTCTCGTGAAGTTCAAGAAGCTCACTGGCGGTGGTTACTTCAAGATCGCCAATCAGTCGGTCGCGCCGGCACTTGCGCACCTTGGGTACAGCGAACCGGTCATCAAACAGATCATCGACTACGTCGTTGGCACGATGAGCCTCAAAGGGGCACCGTTCATCAACAGTGAGACCCTCAAACTCAACGGATTCACCGATGAGGACATCGCCAAGATCGAGGCGACACTACCCGGCGTGTTCGAGATCGGGTTTGCGTTCAACCAGTGGACTCTCGGTGAGGAGACGATGCAGCGTCTCGGGTTCACACCAGAGGAGTACAACGGACTCGGCTTCAACATGCTGTCGGCTCTCGGGTTCTCGAATTCCGAGATCAGCGAAGCCAACGATGTCATTTGTGGACGTCAGGCCATCGAAGGCGCTCCCAGCCTTGCAGACAAAGACCTCCAGGTGTTCGACACAGCCAACAAGAATGGCAAGTACGGCGAGCGGTACATCCATCACGTCGGCCACATCAAGATGATGGCTGCGGCTCAGCCATTCATCTCGGGTGCGATCTCCAAGACCATCAACATGCCAAACGAGGCAACGGTTGATGACATCGAGGAGTCCTACCAGCTCTCATGGGAGCTCGGACTCAAGGCAATGGCGCTGTACCGGGATGGCTCGAAGGCGTCTCAACCCCTGTCAGCGACCTCGGACGAAGGCACCTCCGAGGATGAGCCCGATGAGGTGACCGCGGCCATCGAGCGTGAGGTCGACATCTTCACCGGCATGTACGAGCCGGGTATGTCCCCAACACAAGCCTACGAGGCAATGCCACGTCCACGATTCCTCCTGCCGGCACGGCGGCCTGGCTTCACCCAGGAAGCCAGGATCGGCGGACACAAGGTGTTCCTGCGCACGGGCGAGTACGCGGACGGCACGCTCGGCGAGGTCTTCTTGGACCTTGCAAAGGAAGGTGCAACGCTACGCGGCATTCTCGGTTGTTTCGCCATAGCGGTGAGCAAGGGCCTCCAATACGGTGTTCCCCTTGAGGAGTACGTCGATACGTTCACGTTCCAGACGTTCGAGCCAAGGGGCATGGTCGAGGGCCATCCGAACATCAAGATGTCCAACTCGATCGTGGATTACGTGTTCCGAGCACTCGGTGTCGAGTACTTGCACCGCGACGAGCTTGCACAGGTTCCGCCCGATCGCACCGGCGATCTGCCTGAGCCGCCCAAGGGCATCGCCGTCGATGCTGGTCTCCAGCTCGACCTCACGGAAGCCGCCATGGAGCAGGACATCGACGCCCAGATGCGGGCAGCGAAGTTCGCAGACAACGGCTCTGCCGCTGCACCGAGATCCTCGGCGTCGGCAATGGTGACTGCAACGGTGGTCGCTCCGGCCCAGGCGCACTCAGCCGAGGAGGTCCAGACGGCTGCGATCCAAGCGGTGCTCGCGGACAAGATGGGCGACGCCCCTCTCTGTGACACCTGCGGCCACATCACGGTCCGCAACGGCTCCTGCTACCGCTGCTTGAACTGCGGCGACTCCAAGGGTTGTTCGTAAGAGCAAAGAACAAAGAACAGAGAATGTGGGGAGCGCTCAGGCGCTCCCCAACTCGCGTCCTCCCTTCAGGGAGGACGGAACAGCGACAGAGTCGATGTTCAGGAGGGGGTGCGAGCCTGCGAGCCTCATGCGGCGCGTCACCAGTAACCCATTGCAGAGCGCAGGACGCCGAACGTTGAACGCCCAACGTCTTGCCGTACCGGGTTCGCAGGCTCACGGTCCCCCCTGGCTCGAAGACTCGCCCGTCCCCCCTGAAGGTGGGACAAAGAAGATGACTCCATGCGACCTCGGGGATTGAGGTTGTTGGGAGCGACCAACGAAAGCCGAGAGCTGATGGCTGATGGCTGATGGCTGATGGCTGATAGCTGATAGCTGCCCTTCGCCCTTTGCTCTAGAGTCTCCCCCATGAGAAGGTTGCTCGCAGGGGGTGTAGCCCTCGTTCTCGTGCTTGGGGCTTGTACTGATTCATCATCCTCGATCAGCACCACCAAATCGCCTTCTCTCTCGACGTCGACCACCGAGCCTCAACCCACATCGACGACCTCGTCCACCACTTCTTTGACGACCTCGACGACGCGTCCGCCATCGGGACCGGGATATGGGGGCACCGCGATCATCGCTGACGACCAGGCGCCTCCGACGCTCAACCCGTTCGCTGTGGGCGGGGACCACTTCATCGTCTCCATGATCGGACAGGCGTGGATGACCGGCGTCAGCGACATCGAAGCCGAAACACTGGAACGCATCCCCGAGGTCGTCACCGAACTTCCCACCGTTGCCAACGGAGGAATCGTCGTCAATGCCAATGGCACGATGACTGTGAACTACCACATTCGGGAGGAAGCGGTCTGGTCCGATGGCGTGCCCATCACAGCCGATGACTTCCAGTTCACCCTCGATACAGCACTCGCGGTCGAGAAGGAGCGGGAGTACGGATCCAACTACACCGACGCCCAGATCATCCGAAGTGAGGGTGAGGGCAAGGAGTTCTCGATAACCACTCGCAAGCCGACGATGGGGCACGAGAGCCTCTTCGGCTGGATCATCCCGAAACATGCCGTTGAAGGAACCGACATCAACGAGGACTGGAATACGACGACTTGGCCTTCAGGCGGCCCCTTCATCCTCGATGAGTACGAACAGGGGAAGCACGTCACGTTCCGTCGCAACGAGAACTATTGGAAGACCGACCCGGAGACGGGCCTCCGACTCCCCTATCTGGACTCGGTCGAGTTCGTGTTCATCCCGGAGACGGAGCAGATCCTTCGCGCGTTCAATGCCCGCGAGGTCGATGTCATCCAGCCGCCACCAAACATCGAATGGATCCAAGCCATCGAGAACCGAGAAGCTGAAGGGGCTCGGATCGACGTCCTGCCGGGTCCGGCGTGGGAGCACGTCAACTTCCAGTTCAGCCCGGATCGGTTCGAGCTGTCACCGAACTCGTGCAACGAGAACCTCAACTTCCGAAGAGCGATCGTCCATGCCATCGACCGGGATGCAGCTGCC
>CBETWC010000038.1:0-9378 GCA_965539925.1 uncultured bacterium | reverse complement strand
CAGTCGCAACCGAAGCTTCGGTCGATGACTCTTCCGCTGCTTCTTCTTCTGATGCCTGATCCCTGACGCCTGACGGCGCATCCTCAGCGGCAGCTGTGGATGCTTCTGCCGATCCATCGCCCTGTTCGACTGTCTCGAACTCGACTGCCTCTTCATCCTCATCCACCTCAAGACCGAGGTCCTGGGACTCGGATCGGATGTCGATGCGGTAGCCGGACAGACGGGCAGCCAATCGAGCATTCTGGCCCTCACGACCGATCGCAAGACTGAGCTGATGATCAGGCACGATCACAATTGCAGTGCCTTCGTCCTCACCCTCGTCATCGAACCGAACCTGTTGTACACGTGCGGGGCTGAGTGCCTCGGCGATGAACCGGGCCGAGTCTTCATCCCACTCAACAATGTCGACCTTCTCACCCTTCAGTTCGTTGACGACCTGTCGGACTCGTGAACCTCGAGCCCCGACGCAAGCACCCACCGGATCGACGTTGTGGTCGTTCGACGCAACAGCGATCTTCGTTCGATGACCAGCCTCGCGTGCGATCGCCTTGATCTCGATGTCACCATCGACGAGTTCGGGCACTTCAAGCTCGAACAATGCTCGGATGAATTCGGGATGGCTCCTCGACACCACGATCTGGGGTCCCTTGCCCTCGCCGCGTACCTCAAGGATCCATGCCTTCACACGATTCCCTCGTTCGAGACGCTCATATGGGATCTTCTCCGAGCCCGGAAGAATCGCCTCGGCGTCACCCAGATCAAGGATCGAGTAGCGGTGGTCTGACTGTTGCACAATGCCTGTGATGAGGTCGCCTTCACGGCCTTGGTACAGTTCGAAGACCTGCTCGCGCTTGGCATCACGAAGACGCTGGAGGATGACTTGCTTGGCAGTCTGAGCGGCGATACGGCCGAAGTTGTCCGGGGTGTCCGCCCACTCGTCTGTGACGTTGCCGTCCTCGTCGAGTTCCTGACCGTAGACCATGATCTCGCCGGTATCGGCGTCGATCGTGACGCGCGCCTCTTCTGCTGCACCGGGAGTTCGCTTGTAGGCAGATACGAGGGCGTTGGCGAGCGCCTCGAGAATCGTGTCACGCGGAACGCCCTTCTCACGTTCCAACATCTCGAGCGCATCCATGAGGTTGTAGTCCATAATCTCTCCTACGCGTCCTTGCCCGGTCGGGCGCCCTTCTCCCATACGAAGACCGTGCGTGCCGATGACACGCCATCGTATTGGAACTTCCGTTCGGTGCCGTCGATGTCAATCGTGAAGCCGCGTTCGTCGGCAGCCACGAGTACACCCTGGTGGTTCTTCTCGCCATCGACTGCGGAGAAGGTTTTCACCTTGACGTCGCGGCCGATCGACTTGCTGTAGTGGGTGGCCCTGTTGAGCTTCCTCTCGAGACCTGGCGATGAGACCTCGAGTGTGTAAGAACCTGTGAAGGGGTCGTCCTGTTCGATGAGTCTCGCGATGCCCTTCGAGAGCTCCGCGATGACGTCAACACCGATCGGTTCCTCTGCATCAACGGTGACGCGCACGATCTGACCGCCGCCGTGAATCTCAACATCGTCGAGTTCCACGCCTTCAGCCGCGACATACGGATCTATCCGATCCCAAAGCCGTTCTTCTACGCTTGCCACTTCACTCCTTGCACACCAAAACGAGGCCTCTGCCCAAACAAAGAGGCGGGCCACGGCCCACCTCGGCAGAGATCTCGGTTCGTGCCGACAGTATACCAGCGTGTCAGCCGTGCTGACTCACAGGTCGTGCTACGTAGAAGATGAGCGGATAGGGACTGGTAGTTCAGAGGATCGACCGTAGGAGTCCCTTCCGTTCCGATCTTTCGTCTTTTGTCTTTCGTCTTTTGTCTTTTGTCTTTCGTCTCGCCCCGGCATCCCCCTATCCGCGTGTTCTCTACGTAGTACGACCGAGGAAGGCTCTCACTTCGGCTGCGGCTTCTTCGATCGGGACTTCTCGCTTGTTGCCTGAGCGACGCTCGACGAGTTCGACCACGCCGTTCTCCAGCCCCCTGGGACCGATTGTGACCCGGATAGGGATACCGATCAGCTCGGCGTCGGCGAACTTCACCCCCGGGCGCTCCTTACGATCGTCAAGGAGTACCTCGATACCTTCGCTCCCAAGCTCGTCGTACAAAGCGGTACTCACCGTCTGGGACTGGTCATCGTCCGGACGCACAACGGTGATCACGACCTGATAGGGTGCCACGTCGAGAGGCCACACGATGCCGTTCTCGTCGTGGTTCGCCTCAATGGACGCAGCCATGTTCCGTTCCACGCCGATGCCGTATGAGCCCATGACGATCGGAATCGTCTTCCCGTTCTCGTCAAGAACCGTAAGACCGAGCTTCTCGGCATAGAACGTACCGAGTTTGAATATGTGCCCGACCTCTATGGCCGTGTACACATGGAGCACCTCGCCACACGTGGGACATGCCTCCCCGGCTTCGGCAGTTCTGAGGTCGTACCACGAGTCGACATCGATGTCGCGGTCAACATCGACGCCACGGACGTGCACGTCGTTGTCGTTCGCTCCCGTTGTCATGTGATGCCTGCCACGCAAAGCCTCGTCAGCGATCACACGGACCCCTGAGACGCCAACGGCACCAAGGCTTCCTGCGTCGGCACCGAGCAACGCCTGAATCTCGTCCGGTTGTGCCGGTCGCACGTCTATCGCGCCGGTTGCGTCCATCAGCTTCTGATCCTGCAGGGCGTGGTCGCCGCGCAGAAGAATCAACACTGACTCCCCGTCCAGGGAGTAGACGAGGGTCTTGATCTGGCGGTCGGCAGCAGCGCCACCCGAGAAGGTCGCTAGATCCTCGATCGTGCGCACACCCGGCGTGTCGAATCGTTCGACATCTGCGACTCCCTCAGCATCCTCGATGGGAGCGAGAGCGGACTCTGCTCGCTCGAGATTCGCCGCGTATCCACAAGCTGCGCAAGCTGCAACGTCGTCCTCGCCAACATCCGATGGTGCCATGAATTCGACGGATTCCTTACCGCCCATGGCTCCGGACGAGGCATGCACGGCCACGACATCCATCCCGAGACGATCGAAGATCCTCATGTACGCGTCGAAATGCCGATCGAATTGCTTGTCGAGGCCATCGAAATCCGCATCGAACGTGTAGGAATCCTTCATCGTGAACTCACGCACGCGCAGGAGACCTGACTTTGGCCTTTCCTCATCACGGAACTTGGTCTGGATGTGGTACCAGAGCTGTGGAAGCTGCTTGTAGGAGGTGAGTTCGGTGGCAGCCGTGGCAAAGATCTCCTCGTGCGTTGGGCCGAGGATCACAACAGCGCCCTTGTTGTCTTCGAAGGACATGATGATGTCCTTCATGGTCTCGATGCGGCCGGTCTGTTCCCAGATCGAGGCCGGATGCATCTGGGGAAGAAGGAATTCCTGTCCCCCGATGGCGTCGATTTCTTCTTTGATGATCGCCATCACCTTCGCCCTGACCCTCTGGCCGAGCGGCAGCATGGAGTACACACCGGCCATCAACTGGCGCATGTAGCCACCGCGCACCAAGAGCTTGTGGCTTACCGCCTCAGCATCGGCCGGATCATCTCGGAGAGTGGGGATAAAGGCTTCTGACCAGCGCACGACGCTCCTGGAGGTAGGTTGGCGGCGAGGATAGCTGAGGTCAGTCGGTGTCCGTCCCTGACGCTACCTCCGCCACAGACGCCTTGCGTTCCTCCGTGTGGTTGACGTCCCCTTGGAGCGTGCGTAGCTCAACAGCGGTCTCGGCGGCAAGATCAGCAGCTGACACGTCTGCTGCTGCCAGTCGAGCCTCCGTTCCTTCCTTGGCGATCAGCTTCGCTTCCTCGATCAAGGCATCGACCATCTCCGCCTCGGGAACAACTCTCACCACTTCTCCTTTGATGAACAGATGTCCCTTCCCGCGACCGGCGGCAAGCCCAAGATCAGCCTCTCTTGCTTCACCAGGACCGTTCACAACGCACCCCATCACGGCTACTTGCATCGCGAAGCCAAGCTCCTCAAGCCGCTCATTCGCCTCGCCTGCGACCTTGATGACATCAACCTCCGCCCTCCCGCATGACGGGCAGGCGATGAAGTCGAGTGTTGTCCTCTCCCTCAATCCGAGGTACTCGAGAAGCGCTCTCCCTGCTTTCGCCTCCTCGACAGGATCGGTGGTCAGCGAGAGACGGATCGTGTCCCCGATACCTTCATTCAAGAGGGTTGCGATTCCAGCGACACTCTTGATCAGGCCGCCGGGTAGAGGTCCTGCCTCTGTCACACCGAGATGCAGTGGATAGTCCGTGGTGTCCGCAAGGAGGCGGTACGACTCGACCATGAGCGGCACGTTGGAGTGCTTGACCGAGATCTTCACATCATGGAACCCAACATCATCGAAGTACTTGACCTCCTGCATGGCTGACTCAACGAGTGCTTCGGGCACCGGACCTCCGTGCTTGTCCAAGAGGTCCTTGTCGAGCGAGCCGGCGTTGACCCCGATCCGGATCGGGATCTTGGCTTCCTTCGCAGCGGAAGCCACCGCCTTGATGTGGCCCTCGGTGCGGATGTTCCCGGGATTCAGTCGCAACGCTGAGACTCCCGCCTCGATCGCTGCAAGTGCCAAGCGGTACTGAAAGTGAATATCGGCCACGATCGGTACCGGAGATCTCGGCATGATCCCTGCAATTCCCTGCGCCGCTTCGACCGAATTGCATGTAACCCGGACGATGTCCGCTCCGGTGCTGGCGAGTGCATAGATCTGCGCCAGAGTCGCCTCGACGTCGTCCGTCTTGGTGGTCGTCATCGACTGCACCGAAACAGGCGCTCCCCCACCCACCTCGATGTCTCCTACGCGGAGCTTCCGGGTTTGTCGTCGCTCAAAGGTCATGGGGAGGAGAGTAGAGGAGAGACGAAAGACAAAAGACACAAGATGAATGATCGTATGTCGTATGTCGTATGTCGCTCAGCGAGGCGGCGGTGTCAGCCGCCCGCCGAACGGTCTGCCGATTCAGTGATCGCCTGGCGATCACTGAATCGGCTTGAAGATATCCAGGTAGACGCCCATGAGACCAAGGCTGACGAGGAAGATGAAGACCGCAGCGGCGACTGGCAGCAGCTTCTCGATGTTCGGTGACCGCCCGGTGACCTTCTCATAGGCCGCAACAGCGAAGTGGCCGCCGTCGAGCGGGTACAGCGGCACGAAGTTGAGGACGCCCACGAAGATGTTGACGAGCGCGAGAAGCTGAAGGGTCGATTCCATCGGACCAGCGATGCGAACAAGGCCGATCGGGCTGATTGGCCTCACCGTATCGAGGATCTCGTCGTCACCGCCGAACAGGGACATCACCAGCTTCGGGAATCCAACGACCATCTCCCAAAGGCCCCGAACACTCATCACCATGGCTTCTCCGAGCTGGCCTGCAGCCTTGGGGATCATTGCTATGGGACCGACTGATTCCCTCGCCGCCTCGGGAGTGACACCGAAGAACCCGACTTCCTTGGTAATCGGTTCTTTGTCGGGACCGAGCACATAGTCGCCATCAACAATGACCGGACGGTCGAAGAAAGCGAGGGTGGCAGTGAGATCGATCACCTCATCGTCGCGCCTGACGCTTACCACGACCTCTTGACCACCGTGGCTCTCGGCAAAGGTTCCGAAGTCATCCCAGGTGATGACAGGGATTCCGTTGGTGGCAACGATCACGTCCGCAGGCTCCACGCCAGCATCGGATGCGGGGGAAGGGTTTGAGGTTCCAGGAACCACCGAGCTGACGGCAGCAACAGTTGTCGTGCGGACGGGCGCCTCTCTTCCGTTTGCATCGGTTTCGAAGATCACAACACCCCACACGGTTCCAACGAACCACAGGAGCAGCAGTGCTACGACGAAATGGCTGAAGATCCCTGCGAGAACGACAACCGCCTTCTTCCAGAAGGGGGCTACCCGATAGGTTCGGTGCTCCTCGTCGTCTTCGATCTCCTCGAAAGGGTTCATTCCGATGATGCGGACATAGCCGCCGAGGGGAATCGCCTTGACGCCGTATTCGGTCTCGCCCTTCTGCGTGGACCACAGCTTCGGTCCGAAACCGAAGAACGCTTCAGTCGCCTTCATCCCGAACGCCTTGGCCGCGAGGAAGTGTCCACCTTCGTGGATGACGATCATGGCAACGATGCCAACGATCATGACGAATGGACCCAATGGAACCTCCAAGGCTCTCCGCGGTGCCCGTACGGTACCGACCGACCTGTCGTAGTACGTCGTACGCAATACGTAGTACGACGGGCTGGCCCAGCGAGTATGTCGCCGGGCCAGCCGCTTCTATTCAGTCGTTATCGCATCCAGTATGTTCATCCGGGCCGCCTTGCGGGCGGGCCAGATCGCTGCGATCACACCTGCGACCGCTGCGAGAACCAGCGCGAGCAACACCTGGCCGACAGGGATGCGGAACGCACCGAGACCTTCGTCGGCCAGTGCCCGAACCACAGCCCAACCGAGCACGATTCCGATACCTGCGCCCAACAGGGCACCGAAGGTCGCCACGATGACAGCCTCCCAGCGGATCATGCGACGTACCTGACGCCTCACCATTCCGACTGCCCGCAGGAGTCCAATCTCCCTGGTTCGTTCGTAGATCGACAGCGTCAGCGTATTTGTGATCCCGAGCACTGCGATGAGTACAGCGAAGAACAGCAGACCCGTGAACAGAGCGAGTCCCTGATCGATCTGCGTCTCAACCTCGGTCACGATCTCCGACTTCGTCTGTGCCTTCACATTGCCGTAGCTCTCCACAGTCGGCTCGATGACCTTCTGCGCTTCCTCGATCGTGATGCCGTCAGCGGTATTGGCGAAGATCAAGCTATCGCCCTGATACCGGAAGTTCTCCACGTAGGAATCAGAGGATTGGAACAAGTCGCCGAAAGAGTTGGCGTCGAACGTCCCAACAATGGACGTCTCCACCTCTCCGGTCTTCACATAATCGATGGTGATCGAGTCGCCGACGGCCCACTCCATCTCCTCGAGATAGCTCGCAGACACGATGATCGAGTTGGGCACCTCGAGCGCTCCCACCACACCGTCATCGGCCTTGATCGAGAAGACCTGTTCGATCGTGCCCGGTTCCACAGCTCCGATCAGCTGTTGGTCGTCTTCTACGGTAACGATGCCGAATTGCATCGCCGAGATGCTCTCGAGCTCATCGTACGTCTTGAGCTCCTTCGTGAAAGCAGGGCTCATCGTCGCCGGCAGATTCGGATCGGTCTGGTTCGTCGACTGGAACGTCAGATCGGCAGGGAAAGCCTCGAATACCGTCTCGGACACCGACGCTTTGGTTGAGGAAGCGAAGACGGCGAAGAAGACGACAAGGGCAACGCCAACCATCAGGGCGGATGCTGTCGAGGCGGTCCGCCTCGGCTTGCGTTTGGTGTTCTCCCTCGCCAGCTTTCCTGAGACACCGAAGAGTCTCGGGAGAGGCCATCCGATGACGTCAGCAAGAGGCCTAGCTGCAAGCGGTGCCAGCACGGAAACTCCGATGAACGCGATCGCCGCACCGAGGCCCACATATGCGATCGCGTTGCCCACGCCCGCGAACAAGCCAACGAGCACCAGCACAACGCCAACACCCGTGATGACGGTCCCAGCAACAGCCCGCGTGTGCAGGCTTCTGCGAGGCATCCTCGCCGCCTCCTCCCGCATGGCAGCGACCGGCGGAATACGCGAAGCCTTGCGAGCCGGGAGCAAGGACGACGACACGGTCAGAATCATCCCCACTGAAAGACCAACGATGACTGTTCTCGGCAGGAGCACGAGCGCTCCCGGTGCTACTCCGAAACCGACAGCGTTCATGATGCCGCGAATAGCGACGGCCATTCCGAATCCGAAAACGATTCCGGCGATCGAACCTATCAGACCGACGATCATCGACTCGACGATGACCATCCACAGGATCTGGCGAGCGGTTGCTCCGATGGCTCGAAACAGGGCAAGTTCCCTCGTACGTTGGGCGATGATGATCCGAAATGTGTTCTGGATGATGAACGCGCCGACGAACACAGACACGCCGGCAAACGCGAGAAGGCCGATGCTGAGAAAACTCAAGCCTTCGTTGATGTCGGATGCCTGCTCGTTCTGCTCCGTTTCACCAGTGACAGCCTCGACACCTTCCGGTAGCACTCGGGCGATACGATCGGTCAGGGTCGCGGCGTCGACTCCCGGCTCGGCTTGGACAACGATTCCCGTCAATTCGTCGCCGAAGCCGAAGACCCTCCTGGCCTCCTCCAATTCGAACGACACGAGTGTTGCCCCGAGCAAGCTGTCGGTGCTGCCGAATGAGGCGCCTCCGACGAGTTCGAACTGCTCCGGTCCTTCGAAGCCAACGACGGTGACCTGATCTCCAATCCCGAAGGCAGCATTGGTGATCGTGTTCATATCAATGACAACTTCACCTGGGCCTTCGGGTGCCCTCCCGTTCCCATCCTTGATCTGCATCGGATTGAGCGCCGGGGTCTCACCCCATGAGAACCCGAGCGTCGGCGGACCTTGGCCACCGACCGGATTCCCCTCCTTGTCCAGAACCTGAATCGTGAAAGAACCAACACCTGGATCTGCAGCCTTCACCCCATCCACGGCGACCACATCGTCATAGACGGACGCAGGAAACGGCTCAGTCGCGGCGCTGAAGTCGCCCGCCTCGGCTCGAACGCTGACATCCGTGCCCGAGTAGATGTCATCGAGCAGTGTGTCGAACTGTGCATTGATCGTGTCGGTGAAGATGAAGGTCCCTGTGACAAGACTCACACCGAGCACGATGGCAACGGCAGTGAGAATCAAGCGCACCTTGTGAGCGAGAACCGTTTTGAAAGCTGTACGGATCATCGCTCAACCTCCGAGGCTCTTGAGTCGCTCAAGCACAGACTCGGCGGTCGGGTCAGCCATTTCATCGACAATCTTGCCGTCCTCGAGGAAGACGATGCGATCCGCGTAGGCTGCTGTCACAGGGTCATGCGTGACCATCACGATCGTCTGCCCGAATTCCTTGACTGCTCTTCGCATGAACGAAAGCAACTCGGCACCCGACTTCGAGTCCAGGTTGCCGCTCGGTTCGTCAGCGAAGATGATCTCAGGCTGCGAGACAAGCGCTCTGGCGGCCGCCACGCGCTGCTGCTGACCTCCCGACAGTTCCGATGGCAGATGATCGAGTCGATCGCGCAGTCCAACGGTGTCGAGAATCTGGCTGTACCAGTCGGCATCTGGTTCCTTCCCGCCAATGGACAGCGGGAGGAGGATGTTCTCCTCAGCTGTCAGTGACGGGACCAGATTGAACGATTGAAAAACGAAACCAACTCGCTCGCGGCGCAGCAACGTCAAGTCACGGTCCTTGAGGGTCGAG
>CBETWC010000037.1:0-9483 GCA_965539925.1 uncultured bacterium | reverse complement strand
ACCCGAACGACTGCGTCGCTCTAGATATCGACGACCAGTTCTTCCTGGGCTCCGACATCCTGGTGGCTCCGGTCATGACCCCAGGAGCGGAGGAGCGACGCGTCTATCTGCCCGACGACGGATGGTGGGATCTGTGGTCAGGCACGCGAATGGACCCCGGCTGGACGACTGTTCCAGCACCGCCCGATCGCATTCCGGCGTACGTTCGCGCAGGCGCCTGCATCCCCCTGTGGCAGACAGACGTGATTGGACTCGGAACCCCGGTCGGGCTTCCAACGCGCGATTCGGGCCGACTCGTGCTCATGGTGTTTCCCGGAACCGCGAAACGCACAATCACTGACCCAGTCACGTCCCAGCAATGGACCGCCACGGCGACCCTCGCCGGATCCGATCTCACAATGCACACCACGGACGCACCCGACGGGATCACAACATGGCTGCGCGGCACCGCAACGTCAGCGTCCATGACCCACATCGGAATACCTGCCGGCAGCGCTGAAACGACCATCAGGCTTGCTCTTCATGAGTAGTCGACCTCGCGCGTCATCGCTCATCGATTCCAGCATCGAAGTGATCTCCCAGAACCAAGCTTCATCAGGCGCTTACATCGCTGCACCCGGGTACGGAACGTACGCGTATTCGTGGATTCGTGACGGCGCGTTCGCCGCCGCAGCAATGGACGCGTATGGTCGTCGAGATAGCGCCGAAGCATTCCACCACTGGGTTGCTCACACGATCGAACATCATGCACACAAGATCCAGCAACTCGAACACCTAGCGAGAGATCCGAAGACTGATCCACTCGGTACCCTCGATGATACCGCTGCGCTGCATACGCGTTACACCATCGAGGGCGAGGAAGGCAACGACCACTGGGGCAACTTCCAACTCGACGGATACGGATTCTGGCTGACGAGCGTCACCCGACACATCAAGACAACCTCCGCTAACCCAGAGCAATATCTCGACGCGATGAACCTTGCGTGCCGTTACCTCACACTCACATGGGAACGGCCCTGCTTCGACTGTTGGGAGGAGTACCCCACCCGCCGACACTCAACGACCTGGGCCGCGATCGCCAAGGGACTGGGCGATGCAGGTCGGCTCCTCAATGACAAATCTGCGATAGATACCTCGGAAGACATCACGAAACATCTCTACGACGGACTGCGCCCCGACGGCGCCATGCTGAAATTCGTGCCGGATGGGACAACCCACCTCAGTGACAATCAACCACCCCAGCGAACGGGCCAAGCAATCGCAGGCCACGAGCGCATCGGTCGCCCCCTCAGCTCAGATGCAATCGATGGAAGCGCCCTCCTCGTCCTCGGATCATTCGGCCCATTCCCACCCGCGCACGCAATCGTCTCAGGCACGCTTCGGGCGATCGAAAGCAGCCTTGTCGTCGATGGTGGAGTCCATCGGTACCTCGATGACGAGTACTACGGCGGAGGCCTATGGATCGTGCTTGCAGGCGCTCTCGCGTGTGCTCAAGCCAATCGCGACCCCCAGCGTGCGCGCACCACACGCCGGTGGATCGAATCGCAGACCGACCGGGCTGGCAACCTCAGCGAACAGACATCCAGCCACCTGCGACGGCCAGAGAGCCTCGAACCGTGGATAGAACGCTGGGGCCCCCCCGCAACACCCTTGCTATGGTCCCACGCCATGTACCTCCTTGCCGTGGGGGCCTCCCAACAGGCTCCGTAGTTTTAACTATTCGACGAGCCAGACTGCGTCCAGGCAGCCAAGCCACCAATTCTCGATACCGCGTCCATACCGCGAGAGGATGGGATAGAAGGGGAAACAACGCGAAACATTGAGAGGTGAAAAGCCTGTCAGGGCAAGCGTTTCACGGGTTTCCCCCGGTCAGCGGGTGGGGTCATTTCGGGCTCATAACCCGAAGGTCGCAGGTTCAAATCCTGCCCCCGCTACGAAGAAAACCCTTGGCATTCCTACATGTGCCGAGGGTTTTCTCGCGTCCTGAGAGTGTCACACATGTACCGGAGTCAAAACCGTCGCACGGGTACCGAAACTTGACAGGCTGAGCCAGCACACCCTAGCGATCCGAGAGGAGGGTGGCCTGACCACCCTCCTCTCGCGTCTCAGGTTCATGTAGCTCAACTCAGATGGGCGAAGCCACATGAAGGGACACCACCGATCGGGGACACTCTCGATGGGGAGACATGCATCTAGGACCAAGATGTACTCGCTTTAGCGGTTCGACAGCACCGCCGGTAGTAGTGACCTACAATCGCATCCTTGACGCAAACAAGGGACGGGGCAGGCTTGGGTTACTCACTTGGAATCGATCTGGGCACGACGTTCACCGCGGCGGCGATCCAACGGGAAGACCGCGTCGATGTGGTTCAACTCGGCAATCATGAAGCAGCGATCCCCTCAGTTGTTCTGATGAGAGACGACGGGTCGGTGCTGACCGGCGAGGCTGCTCAACGAAGAGCACTCAACGAGCCCGGCAATGTCGCCAAAGAGTTCAAGAGACGAGCGGGGGATTCCACGCCGATCCTCCTCGGCGGCCGGCCACAGGGTGTTGCCAGCATCATGGCGCGACTGCTCCGATCTGTCGTCGAGCTCGTGACAGAGCGCGAGGGTGAGGCACCGTCATCTGTTGTCATCACGCACCCTGCCAACTGGGGTGAGTTCAAGGTCGATGTCCTTCGGCAGGCGGCGCGTATAGCCGACCTCGGTGATGCTGGGTTTGTGTCGGAGCCAGCGGCTGCGGCGATCCAGTATGCAGCGATGGAGCGAGTCCCGAACGGTGCGAAGGTCGCGGTGTACGACCTGGGAGGCGGTACGTTCGATGCAGCCGTCCTCGAGAAGACCGACGGCGGGTTTGAGGTGCTGGGCCCACCCGAAGGTATCGAGCGTCTGGGCGGGATTGACTTCGATGTAGCTGTCATTCACTTTGTCACATCAAGCTTGAGCATCGACGCCACACAACTCGAATCGGATTTCGCTGCCTCGTCGCGACTCAAATCTGACTGCATCGCTGCCAAGGAAGCGCTCTCAAGCGATGTGGACGTGACGATTCCGGTGATGCTCCCCGATTTTCGCGAAGATGTCAGGCTTACCCGAACCGAATTCGAAGAACTCATTCGTCCGGCCATCGACGAGACCGTTGCGGCTCTCCAGCGAGCACTCGTCGCTGCAGGGGTCACCGCCGCGGAGCTTCATACCGTGCTTCTCGTGGGCGGCTCATCCAGAATCCCGCTCGTCGCCGAGGTCGTCACTGCGGCTTTGAACAGACCCGTCTCCATCGATACGCATCCGAAACACGCGATAGCGATGGGGGCAGCGAGAGTTGCCGCAAGGACTGAGGTAGCAGCGGCTGTTGTTGTCCCGGTGGTGGCTGCAGCTGCCCCAAGTCTGCCCGAGATGCCCACATCGGATTCCGAGACCGATGTCGTGCCGCCCGGGCGGTCTCGCTGGATTCTGGGAGTCGCTGCTGCTGCCGTCGTAGCCGTGGTTGCCGTTGCAGTCTTCGCCACCCAGTTCGGTGGCGGCGACTCACCAGGTACAGCTGCCGAAGCCCAAAACTCAACAACGACGACCGTTGCTGACAGCGCCGGTGACGTTGCGTCAGATGACGAGCTTCCGGAGGACAGCGGTGCCGGGACCACCGCAGCCGGTGCAGCGGCGACTACAACAACGACGGGTGCGCCAACGACGACAACGACGATTCCGGGAATCCTGGAAGGGTCGTGTAGTGGCCCTCAATGCGCTGCGATCGATTCGATTGCGATTGTGGACGGTGAACTTGAGATCGAGTGGACGGCACTCGGGTTTGTGCCTGATACGGGTGCGACGCATGTGCATTTCTACTGGAACGTGTTCGAAACGAATCAGGTGGGGACGAACGCGGCTTCCTTTGGCGCGGTTCAGGGTGACTGGGAACTCACAGACAAACAACCGTTTGTGCCGGCTCGCGAACTGTTGATCGAGAATCGACCAACGGATACGACCGGTGTGTGTGTAACCCCAACCAACGGTTCCCACCAGGTCATCGACCCGGGGAACTACCACTGTGTCCCCTTGCCGCCGACCTGCCTGACCCTTCTGGCGTGCCTCGACTCTGTCAAGTTCGAACTCTCTCCTGCGGATGGCGTCGTCGCTCCGTAGCGGCACGGTGCTGAGCGGCATTCATCTTTCTATTCCTCTATGGTTGCTTCATTCTCGCCCGGGCCCCGGCTTGGGCCTACATATCGCCATCGTGTCGCGGCTGGTGTCGAATCGAAAGGAAATACCGTGAGCACTCGATTAGGTGTCGATCTGGGTACAACTTGGACTGCAGCAGCGCTCGGTCGCAATGGCACAACGGAACCTGTTGTGCTCGAAGGTGGCAACACCGCAATGCCGTCTGTCGTGGCGTTCTCCAACGGTGAAGCTCTGGCTGGATCTGTTGCAGAAGAAGCGCTGGCAAACGACAGCTCAAGTGGCACGCGAGAGTTCAAGCGACGCTTCGGAGACACCACGCCGCTTGTGATCAATGGAACCCCGTATGGCGCGGAAGCGCTCATGGCACGGCTCTTGGAATCGGTGGTGGACAGCGCCACAAACATGGCAGGCGAACCGATCGAAACCGTTGTTCTCACTCACCCGGCCAATTGGGGAGAGTACAAACTCGAGTTGCTCCGAGACGTTGGCCGTCTCGCCGGTCTCGATGATGTAGAACTCATGTCCGAACCAGGAGCTGCCGCGTTGCACTATGCAGGTCTGAACAAGCTTCCGGTCGGAGGAGTCGCTGTTGTCTATGACTTCGGCGGTGGAACGTTCGATGCTGCCGTAGTTCGCGTCGAAGCAGATGGGGCACAGATTCTCGGAACACCTGAAGGTCTGGAACGACTCGGTGGTATCGATTTCGACCAGATCGTATTCGCCCACGTCAATGCGGCTCTGGGTGGGGCTCTTGCCGAGGTCGACACGGCCGATCCGGACGCACGATCAGCCGTGATGGATCTCAGGGCACAGTGCACTCGTGCCAAAGAGGCACTCTCCACCGAGACCGAAACGACCGTCGCGGTACGACTGCCGAACCTCACAACCGACGTTCGCATGACCCGCGAGGAATTTGAAGCAGGGATTCGACCGCGTCTCGCCGACACGCTCGGTGCGTTGGACAGGGCCGTCGCGTCCGCCGGAGTGGCAATGGCTGATCTTGACAGCGTGCTGCTCGTGGGGGGAACCTCACGCATTCCGCTCGTTGCCGAGATCGTCGGGTCCCACACCGGCCGCCCCCTGTTGGCAGAGGCCGATCGGAAACAGGTAGTGGTGCAGGGGGCCGCTGGCGCGGTTGCTACCCAAGCCGACACCGTCGCCGCAGACGCCACGGTGCCACCGCCGCCTGTCGCGCCGAAGAGTGATACGAAACAGGCCAAGAGTGCCAGCAAGAAGCGAGGACTTCCTCAACTCGGCTTGGCCGCAAGGGCCGCGGCCGCTGCCGGTGTGGCTGGCGTGGTTGGTGCCGGCGGGTATGCGGCGTGGCGTGTTCTTTCTGGCGAGGACGACGGCGATGCCGCACAGTCCGATGACGGTTCCGAAACTATCGGGGCCGCGGGGCCCACTCGTCAGCGCATTCTGAGAGATGAACTCAACGCGGGAGACGAGCCTCTCGATGGATTCGAACAGCCGGATCGCGAGGTCGCCGCGTTCACAGGTACTCCACAGGGCAGGGTGACCAGCGCAGTCTTCCGGGCAGCCGTGAGTGAACCATCTGCTGTGCGCGTGCCTCCACCTCCACCGCCCCCGCCGACGCGCGCTCCGGTCAAACAGCACGTCCCATCACCGCCAGCATCGATCACGAACGAGGACCCAGAGATAGAGAGCGTCCGAGCACAGCTCGCCGAGCGTCTGGAGGGATTCCAACCTCCGGAGGGATCAGATCCGGAAGATGCGGCGAAGCTGAAGGTCGATCTGGAGGGCTTGCTGGAACGATATCAGCCGTACCCGGGTCAGTCCGTCGAGGACGCCGTGGCGACGCTCCGCTACGAGTTCGAGGACCGGGTCCGCGACTTCGCTCAGGATCAGAGAATTGAAGCGGTCATCGCCGAGCAGGAACGCCAGATCCTTGAGGCGGAGGAGCTCGAGACCAGGGTTGACGAATTCAAGGAACAGCTCAGCGAACGACTGGACACCTGGCAACCGCCCGAAGGTGCCGACGCTGAGGAAGCTGCCGAGCTGAAGGCGGAGCTTGAGGCGATGCTCGACCGGTATGTTGCCGTGCCCGGACAGTCGCCTGAGGACGCGCTTGCCGAGCTCCGATACCGATTCAACGATGAGGTCGGTGATTTTGCGCAAGACCTGAGAATTGATGCCCTCGTCGAAGAGCAGAGGGACACCGACGAGGGTGGCGATGAAGCCGTGCCTGATGACGCGGATGAAGTGGATGATCCGTCCGTGGCTGATGATGCCGTCGACGAGGATGGCGTTGGGCCGGTGTCCGGTGACGCAGCTGAGGTGGATGATGAGCCAGGAGCTGGTGACACAGGCGCCGACGACTCCGAGGCGACGGATCCCATCGAGGAAACGCTCGCCACAATGGAGGTTCAGGTTGTGGCGGAACTCGAGCTGATTCGCGAGAACCTCGGCCGGGAGACTCTCGTGGCGAGACCTCCCGAGGAGATGACTCGATTGGCGGCCGAACGCGTCGACGCCGAGTCCAGACTGGAACAGATCAAACAGGCGCGAATCAGTACCGACCAGGTCACGAGGGAGGCACTCGTTGATCGTCTTGAGGGATCGCGAAGCGATGTTGAATACGTACCCGGAACAGGCGTGGTCGCAGATACAGCGATCGTGGACCCGGTACCTGATGTCGCCTCACAGGTCGTCGTTGACGTTTTCGATGAGATAGCTGACGACGGGCTTACCGTGATGACGGCACCCGGAGGTGGAGCTTCCGAAGCATCGGTCGATGCTGATGTTGCAGCGGTCAGTGGAGAAGAGGTCGCGTCGAGTGACGAACCACCGGCGGACACGGCCGCTCAGGAGGATCTCGCGGACGTCGATGACGTGTTGGGTACCGCTGGACTCGAAGACGTAGCGGTAGCGGACGAAGGATCCCCGTCTGGAGATGAGACGCCGGCCGATGGAGAAGCCGCTGGTACCAGTGATCTCCGAGATGATGGCATGATCGAATCTGATGATCTCCTTGGTGTCGCCTCTGAGGCGGTTCCGGACGCCGAGGCAGACGTCTCAATCGACGACGTGATCGAGGCGGACGTTCTGTCTGAAGCCATCCCGGACGTCGAGGCGGAGCTAGTGGTTGAGGACGCGCCAGATGTGGATGTGTTGACCGAGGAGATTCCGGAGGTCGAGTCATATGTCCTTACCGAGGATGAAATGACAGAATCACTTGATGACCAGATGGATGCATTCGACGCAACAACTGAGACCACCGACGATGTCTGAGGGGATCGTGACGCTCGAGCGCCGGATCAGGTGAACCGGAACGAGCCAATCATCTCGATGAACGGTGCACCGAAGTTGTCCATCAGCTCCTCGGGGGCTGTGCAGAGGAACTGAAAGAAGTCCACTGTTTTGCCTGTCTCTTCGACTGGTGCAAAGAACAACGCCTGGAGCTGATTGAGGGCTCGGCCCGACCCCGGTGCCGGGAGTTCGATGCCTCGCAGATATACGACATTCGTGCCGAAGCGGACCAGGCGCTCCATCTGCACTTCTGCGTCCGGTGAAGAACGCTTGACCCGATCCCACGTCGTCTGCGCTGCCGCTTTGAAGTCAACCGACCGAGAAACGCGGTTGTGGCTCAGCAGAGCATTGACCCAGAACCCGTCGACCTCCTTCGGGGTTCTGACGACAACGAGCGCATCAGGAGCCTCATCCATCACCCACCCTTGAGGGACGGTGAACACAAAACCCGGAATGGGCCGGATCATCCTTCCTGGATATACGGCTAAGCGGTCTGTCGCCGGCGGACTTGGGGCGTCGACAGGGGACTGAGTTTCGGTTGTCATGCGTCGCACCCTACTAGCAACATTATCCGCACGCTCGGTGATTCCTGATGCAGCGCCTGATACGCAAGGGCGCGGCTGCTACGGTACGCAAAGGTCAGCCGATGTGCTCGTTGAAAGCAGAATGCTCGCTCTCAACACTCGGTTGTCCGCCCAACAGTGTGTTGATCTGGCTGAGAGCGGAGGGAAGGCGACTTATGGGAGCATGGGGATTTGTCAAGGACGTCGCCGGTGGCGCTGTGGACGTTTTGGATGACGGCCTGGACGCTGCAGCTGGATTTGTCGAGGAGACCGTCGACGATGCAAGTGGTGCGGTCGCCGGAATCGGTGAGTCCGCGTGGAGCGGCGCCAGCTGGTTCGGAGGCGCAGCAATCACCACGATCGGAAGTGCCGGTGGAGCCGTTGGTCCGGTTGTCAGCTTTTCGGCGACGGTAGTGAACACGGCGACCGGTGGTCTTGCTGAGGATGTGCTCGAGGTTGCAGACGACTACATACTCGACACGGTCGATGCCGCGACCGGAGGAATCGTCGATTTCGATTATGACGATGGTCAGTTCACGTCGAGCGTTGGTATCGACGATGTCGTTGGTATCGGCTTGTCGATCGGCGAGGACGGAATCACCGCCGAATCGGAAACGTTCGCTGGCGATTTTGCGATGGGGCTAACCGACGAAGGCGTCGGCTTGGCGGTGTCTGCTGGTGTTCCAGGCATGATGCCGCTGCCATATGTGGCAAGCCATGTAGAAGTTGGTGCCGACGGCGACGTCAGTATCGCAGGTGAAGTTCAGGGCGTTGTCCCCACGCCATACGGAATACTCGCCGGCCAGGCATCCGGTGGTTTCGAGATGACGGACGAAGGTTGGATGGCCACGGGCCAGGCCGCTGGCACTCTCTATACGACGGGGGGGGTCGAGATTTCAGGAGCCGCTGGCATGACCTATGCCGAAACTGATGACGGGAGCTACTTCGACGTGAGCGGTTCCGCGTCGATAGGAAATGAATTCGGCACTGTTGGCGTCGGTGGCGGATACACCCGAATCGAAGAGGACGGTGTGGTGGTGGAATCCGGCTATGTACGCGGAGACGCTGAAGGGTTCGGCATCGAGGCGGGCGTCCGTACCGAATACCTAGGGATCGAGACAGAAGATGGATCAGTCAGTGGCTGGCAAACTGATGCCCAGATCGAAGGGCTGGATCAGGAGAGCGTGATCGCACTTGGCACGGCGCTTCTCGGCCAGGCCGGCGTCGACGTACCCGATTCTGTCGACGAGATCGTGAGCGCCCTTGGCGAGGGTGGGACGGAGGCCCTCATCAATCAACTTGGCGAATCCGATGAGTTCGACGCACTGGTTGGCAGTCTCGGCGGCGAAGCGATGACTGCTCTCGTAGGGAAGATCGCCGACGATGGGACCTCTGGCGACTTCATGAGCAATCTCGGAGACGCTGCGACGTCGGCCCTGATCTCAAACGCTGGCGACTCGGATGCACTCGAAGA